>JBEKVP010000044.1:0-10386 GCA_049513935.1 Steroidobacteraceae bacterium | reverse complement strand
CTCACCGTCATGGACAACACCTTCGCGGGATTTCACAATCACGGCCGCTTCGACATCGACCTGTTCCTGCACAGCCTGACCAAGTACGCTTCCGGACACGGCGATGTCATGGGCGGAGCGATCATCGCGCGCCGCGAGTTGATCGACATGATGCGCAAGGACGTCGTGTCGCTCGGTCCGACGCTCGATCCGCACGCCGCGTTCCTGATCCAACGGGGGATGCGGACCTATGTGCTGCGCTACGAGCGCCAGTGCGCCAACGCGCTCGGGGTGAGCCGCTTTCTGGAAGCCCATCCGCGGGTGAAGCGCGTCTACTACCCGGGTCTTCCGACCCATCCGCAGCACGAGCTGGCGAAGCGCCAGATGAGCGATTTTGGCGCGGTGGTGAGCTTCGAGCTGGACGGCGGCTACGAGGAGGGGAGCCGCTTTGCCGAGGCTCTCGCTTACTTCGCCATCTCCGCGAGCTTGGGCTCCTCGGAATCCCTGGTGGTGCCGCCGCCCCTGCTCGGCGGCCAGCAGTACACGAAAGAGCAGCGCGCGGCTTCGCTCATCGATCGAGGGACGGTGCGGCTCTCCATCGGCATCGAGGACGTCGACGATCTGATCGCCGATTTGGCGCAGGCGCTCGACCGGGCATTCCTTTGACATAACGCATCCCTGCCTCAAGCATCGGCGCCGCGTGCCGACTTCATGTGTTGGGCCGCAACATGCAAGAGGTATGTCCGTGAGTCTTGAGCCAGCCGTCGTCCTGTCTTCCCTTCCGGGCCAGGCGGCGCGCATCCACTTGCAGGACTCGTTGGCTGCTCCGCAGACCATCGCGCCGCTGCCGCGTGTCTGCGCGCAGCTCGCCGAGCTGACCGCGCAGCAGGTAACCGATTCGGCTCAACTGGCCAAACTGATTCAATCCGATCCGGCGCTGGCGGGCGAGATCATGCGCGTCGCGAATTCCCCCGCGATGCGGCCGCGCGCCGCCATCGTGTCGCTGCAGCAGGCGGTGTCGTGGCTCGGAATCGCCGAAGTGCGCAACATCGCCATGGCGGTCATGCTGCGCGGCGAGGTGTTCAACGCCCCCGGCCACGAGCCGGAATCCGAGGAGCTGTGGCGCGAGGCGTGGCTCGGAGGGCTCTGGGCCAAGGAGATCGCGCGCGAGCGGCGCAAGCACGTCGAAAGCGCTTTCCTCGCCGCGCTCATGCATCGAAGCGGCGCCGCGCTGACGCTCAAGATCCTGTCGCGCTTCGAGGCGGAGCAGCGCACCGCGATGGATGCGCGCACCTTCGCGGAGCTCGTGGTCGAGTTCGAGCCGGCGTACGGACGCTTGCTGATGGCGAGCTGGCACTTGCCCGGCGATGTGCAGGATGCGGCCTGCGACTGGCGCAACTACCGCGAGTCCTCGCACAGCGACCTGGCCGGTACGGTGCATGCGGCTCATCTGCTCGCAACGTACACGCTGTATCCGCAACTCATGACCGAGGAGATCGTGATCGAGTGCCCCGTATTCGAGCAGCTCGGCGTATTTGCGGACGACCGCAAGGCGATGTTGGCCAAGGCCGAGCGAGTGCGAAGCCTCGCGGGCCTCTAGAGCGACCCGTTGTGCAGCGCTTCGATCTGATCTGCCTCGGATCCGGTCCCGCCGGCCAGAAGGCGGCCATTCAGGCCGCCAAGGCGGGATTCCGCGCGGCCGTGGTCGAGCGCGAACCGCAAGTCGGCGGCGCCTGTCTGCTGTCGGGGACCATTCCGAGCAAGGCGCTGCGCGAGCAAGCGATGCGTTACCGCCGCATGCGCGGCAGCGCTTCCGCGCTGGCTGTCGAGCTGTCGGGCGACGCGCCGTTGTCGGCGCTGCTCCAAGGGGTCGAAAACGTCATCGCCGCCCAGGATCGCTATCTTCAGGCGCAGCTCGCGCGCAACCAGGTCAAGCTGATTCGCGGGCGCGGCGTGCTCAAGGATGCCGGCCGGGTCGAAGTCGAGCGCCTGGACGGATCGCGATCCGTTCTGCAGGCGCCCCGCATCTTGCTAGCCACGGGTTCCCGGCCGCGCCATGTCGCATCCGTCCAGGTCGATCACGAGCACATACTCGACAGCGACTCGATCTTGAGCTTGTCCTACATACCCCGGAGCCTCATCGTGCTCGGCAGCGGCGTGATCGCATGCGAGTACGCCTCGATCTTCGCCGCGCTCGGCTGTGGCGTCACCCTGCTCGACAAGGCGCCCGAGCCGCTTGGATTCCTGGACGCTCCGTTGCGGGCGGGATTTCTCGACGCGTTCCGCTCGATGGGCGGCACCTACCGCTCCGGCGCGGACGTGAGCGGCGCGCGCTTCGACGGCTTCTCGCAGGTCGAAGTGACGCTCGCGGGCGGCGATGCGCTGCGCGCGGACATCGTGTTCGCGGCGTTCGGCCGCGTTGCGAATCTCGATGGGATCGGCCTCGATCGCCTGAACCTCGCCGTCAACGCGCGCGGCCACGTCGAGGTCAACGAGCGCTTCGAGACCAACATCGCCGGGATCTACGCCGCCGGCGACGCCATCGGTCCACCGGCGCTCGCCTGCGCAGCCGCCGACCAGGGCCGGCGCGCGGCGCTCGCCGCGTTCGCGCTGCCGCCGCCCGCGGCCACGAGTCTGGTACCGACCGGCGTCTACACCATCCCGGAGATCGCCTGCGTTGGGCTCACGCAAGCCCAAGCGTCGGCCGGGAAGATCGACGTGGTGGTGGGCCGCGCCGATTTCGGCGAGGTGGCCCGCGCGCACATCGCCGGCGAGCCTAAGGGCTTCCTGGCGCTCATCTGCGAGCGCGGCACGGGCTGCGTGCTCGGCATTCAAGCGCTCGGAGAGGGCGCCACGGACCTCGTGCACCTCGGACAGGCGGCCGTCGCGAGCGGCGCAACCGCCGAGTTCTTCATCGAGCAGATCTTCAACTTTCCGACCATGACCGAGGCCTACCGCATCGCCGCGTTCGACGTCGCGAAGCAGCGCGCCGCGGCGCCCGCGAAGGCTCTGGAGCTCGCCTGCGCTACAGGTTCTTGATCAGGATGTCGCCGAACTCGCTGCACTTGACCTCGGTCGCGCCCTTCATCAAGCGGGCGAAATCGTAGGTCACGGTCTTCTGCGCGATGCTCTTGTCCATCGCGCCGATGATGGCGTCGGCGGCCTCCACCCAGCCCATGTAGCGCAGCATCATCTCGCCGGACAGGATCACCGAGCCCGGGTTGACCTTGTCGAGGTTCGCATACTTCGGCGCCGTGCCGTGGGTGGCCTCGAACACCGCGTGGCCGGTGAGGTAGTTGATGTTGCCGCCCGGCGCGATGCCGATGCCGCCGACCTGGGCCGCGAGCGCGTCGGACAGATAATCGCCGTTGAGATTCATGGTGGCTACCACGTCGAACTCGTCCGGCCGAGTGAGCACCTGCTGCAACGTGATGTCGGCGATCGCGTCCTTGATGATGACCTTGCCCGCTTGCCTCGCGGCGTCCATCTGGGCATTCGCCTCTTTCTCGCCGCTCGCGCTCTTGATGCGCTCCCATTGCTCCCAGGTGAACACCTGGCTCGGGAATTCGCGCTCGGCAAGCTGATAGGACCAATTGCGGAACGCGCCCTCCGTGAACTTCATGATGTTGCCCTTGTGCACGATGGTCACGCTCTTGCGCTTGTTGACGACCGCGTACTCGACGGCCGCGCGGAACAGCCGTTCGGTGCCTTCCTTGGAGGCGGGCTTCAAGCCGATGCCGGAGCTGTCGGGAAAGCGGATCTTGGCGAACTGCTTGGGGAAGCTCTGCTTGAACAGCTCGAGGAATTTCCTGGCGTCGGGGGAGCCCGCCTCGAACTCGATGCCCGCGTAGATGTCCTCGGTGTTCTCGCGGAAGATCACCATGTCGACCTTTTCCGGCGAGACTACCGGCGAAGGCACGCCTTTGAACCAGCGCACCGGCCGCAGGCAGACATATAAATCCAGGAGCTGGCGCAGCGCGACGTTGAGCGAGCGGATGCCGCCGCCGACGGGTGTGGTGAGCGGCCCCTTGATCGACACGAGATATTCGCGGCACGCGGTCACGGTCTCGTCCGGCAGCCACGTGTTGTAGGCCTTGTTGGCTTTCTCGCCCGCGAAGACCTCCATCCAGCGGATCTTGCGCCGCGCGCCGTACGCCTTCTGCACCGCTGCGTCGAACACCCGCACACTCGCGCGCCAGATATCCGGACCCGTGCCGTCGCCTTCGATGAACGGAATGATCGGCTGATCGGGCACGCGCAGCTTGCCGTTCTCGATGGTGAGCTTCTCGCCGCCTGCGGGGACCTGGATATTGACGGGGTTTGCCTGGGTCATGCGCGCGCTCCTCGGAATTCGGCGGCAATGCTAGCATGCGCGCCCGGAGGCCCGTATTGCGCACACTCACATCGACACCCGCCCGCGACGGTTTTCGCATGCCCGCCGAGTTCGAGCGTCATTCCGGATGCTGGATGCTCTGGCCGGAGCGCACCGACAACTGGCGCGACGGCGCCAAGCCGGCGCAAGCGGCGTTTGCCGCGGTTGCCGAGGCCATCGCGCTCGGCGAGCCGGTCACGGTCGGCGTTTCCGCGGGGCAATTCCAGAATGCGCGAGCGCGGCTGTCGTCGCGCGTGCGGGTCGTCGAGATGACGAGCAACGATGCCTGGATGCGGGACTCCGGGCCGACCTTCGTGGTCGATGCCCGGGGGCGGCGGCGCGGCGTCGATTGGAGCTTCAATGCCTGGGGCGGGCTCGCGGGCGGCTTGTATTTTCCCTGGGACCGCGACGATGAGGTTGCGCGGAAGGTTTTGGAGATCGAGGGGGCGGATCGATATCGCACCTCCTTCGTGCTCGAAGGCGGGGCCATCCACGTCGATGGGCAGGGCACCTGCCTGACGACGGAGGAGTGTCTCTTGAATCCCAATCGCAATCCGGGGATGAGCCGAGCCGACGTCGAGGACATGCTGCGGCGGTACCTGGGTGTGAGCGCAGTGATATGGCTCGGGAACGGCGTCTATCTCGATGAGACCGGCGGGCACATCGACGAGCTTGCCTGCTTCACGAGCCCCGGCCACGTTGCGCTCACCTGGACCGAAGACCGCAAGGATCCGCAGTACGAGATCTCGCAGGATGCCTACGAGCGGCTGCGTCATGCGCGCGACGCGCGCGGCCGGCGCCTCACCATCCACAAGATCCATCAGCCGGGGCCGCTGTTCATGACCGCCGAGGAGGCCGCCGGCGTCGATGCCCGCGAGGGTACGCATCCGCGCCGCCCCGGGGATCGCTTGCCCGCCTCCTACGTCAACTTCTACATCGCCAACCGGTATGTCGTGATGCCGATGTACGACAAGCGGCGGGACGCGGCCGCCGGTCGCGCGTTGAAGCGCCTGTTCCCCTCTCGCAAGGTGGTCGCAGTCCCGACGCGCGAGGTGCTGCTGGGCGGTGGAAATATCCACTGCATCACCCAGCAGGTTCCTCGGCCCGCACCCGCTTAGAGCCTCCAAAAAGGAACTTTGGCGCGCGCACGCTCTCGAAAGTCATTATTCTACGCATCCTCGATACTCACCAACTGGAAGCTGTAGTGCAATCTCGCTCAAGAAAATACGCTCGCAAAGCCGCGAGCGCCCTGATTTGCGCGGCCGCGATTCTCGCCGGCTGTCACGGGAATCCAAATACCAGCGGCTACGGCATCGCGTGGGTCAGCCTGACGGACGAGCCGGGCGATTACACCAGTTACGTCGTCACCATCGATTCGGTGACCCTCACCCGTAGCGACGGCGTGGTGATAACCGCGGTGGGCACTCCCGAAGTGGTCGACTTCACGCAGGTGCACAACATTGCCGAATTGTGGAGCTCGGGCGCCGTTCCCATCGGCACCTACGTCTCGGCCACGATTACCGTGGACTATACGGCAGTGGCGATCAGCGTCCTTTACAACGGAATCCCCACGGCCGCAACGGTCCTTGACGCTACGACGGAACTCGCGCCGACCACCTATGCGGTCACCCTCAATTTTGACCCGCAGAATCAGCCGACCGTCACGCCGACGTACGCCTCGACGAGCGCCCAGTTGCTCGCCATCGACTTCAATCTCGCGGCCTCGGGATGGGTCGACTTTACCAAGGCCGGCCCCGTCGCATTCGTGCGACCCTTTTTCACCATCGGGCACCTTCCCGACGATACGAAGCTCATCCGAGTTCGCGGACCCCTCATCAATTCGAGCACCGATGTGCAGACGTACACCGTGTACATCCGGCCGTTCTACGACGAGGCGAACAACATTGGGACAGTCACACTGTTCAGCCAGCCGAACACCGTATATACGCTCAACGGTAACACGTATCTCGGCAGCAATGGCCTGGCCCAATTGGCGGTCTTGTCCGCCGGCACGACCATGACGGCCGGGTTCACGACGTTCCAACCGGATTACAATCCGCTCAACGGCGCGTATGCGGGACGCTTCAATTTGGCGTACGTGGTCGCCGGAAGTACGCTCGAAGATATCTACACCGAGGGCATTACCGGGGAAGTCATCGCGCGCGATGGCAATACGCTCACGCTGCAAGGCTCGACGCTGATCTTGAACGCCGACGACACCTTTGCATACGAAGTAACCAACTGCAACGTTCTGCTCGGCTCCGGTACCATTGTGACAGCCGACGACAATTCCGCCCTGACCAAGCTCACCTCCGACTCGGTGGCCGTCGGCCAGCACATTACCGCTCGGGGCATCTACAACCTGACGAGCACGGGCTCCTGCGGCCTGGCTACCCTCGGTGAGGCGGTGGAGCTCGATTCCACGGGGACCACCAGCGAAAATACCGGCTCGGTGCGGCTGCAATCCACGAAGCTGTGGGGCCCGCTGGTCACCTCGGCCGCCGGCAGCCTCGTGATGGATCTGCAGACCATCGATAACTATCCGGTGAGCCTGTTCAACTTCGCCGGGAACGGGTCAACCCCCGCGCACAACCCGGTACCCGCCACCTTCTCGGTCACCACGCCCGGATTGAGCCTGCCTGCCGGGACCGCAATCGGAGATCCGATCTGGGTCGACGGTGTGTCGACGGCTTTCGGCGCGGCTCCGCCCGATTTCAGGGCCTTCGCGCTCAACAACGAATCCTCGGTACAAGTGGCCGGTGGTCAACTGGACGGCGGCGCATCGACCGCGCCGGGAATCGGGCTCTGCGGCATCGGGAGTCAGGTGTGCGAGCCTGCCAGCCTGCAAATCGTCTGGCGAGGAACCGACGCCGACCCCTTCGAGACAATCACCGACACGGGCTTTTCGCTCAAACTCGATGATCCGAATCTTTTGACCTACGTCGTCCGGATCGGACCCGAATCCATCGATGTGAAGACGCTGCCGTCGAGTCCCCTCATCGTGCCGACCATCTTGCCCGTGACGCAAACCTTCGCGCCGCGGTACGCTTGGGGCGTGCCGGCCACCGCGACCGTGACCTCGACGTCGACGACGGCATCTACTACCGCGCTCGAGGTGGCCTCCGCGTTTGACGTCTTCATCACAGGGATCTTGAAGACGATCAGCACCACCAATCCGGCGTTACAGTTCCAGGCGACCGGCCTGTACAACCGCACCAACAACACCTTTACCGCGACCAGCACCAACTTCGTGCTCTAAACTAACTCCCCACTATGGGGAATCGCCGTTTACGACTCGGATTGGCGTGGGTGCTGATCGCAAGTTGCTGGTGGAACGTACCGTACGCACCGGCGGCGGATCCACCCCCGGCGGCCGAAAGTACGGCGCCGGTGCCGATGCCGGATGAAGGCCCCGCTCGGCCGCCGAATGCGACCCGCCCGCGCGTGTGCGTGGTGCTGTCGGGCGGCGGCGCGCGCGGCATGGCGCACATCGGCGTGCTCAAGGTTCTCGAAACCCTCAAGGTGCCGATCGATTGCATCGCCGGCACCAGCATGGGCGCCGTGGTCGGCGGGTTATATGCGAGCGGCATGAGCGCCGCGCAGATCGAATCCACCATGCGCTCGGTCGATTGGCAGGAGGCGTTTCGCGACGCGCCGCCGCGCCGCGACCTCAACTTCCGGCGCAAGCAGGACGACCGCAACTTTCTGGTGCGCCTGCCGCTCGGCCTCAAGCACTACCACATCCTCTTGCCCAAGGGATTCATTCAGGGCGAGAAGCTCCAGGAAACCCTGCGTCAACTGACGCTCCCGTTCAGCAACACCACGGACTTCGATAAATTGCCGACGCCGTTCCACGCCGTGGCGACGGATCTCGAGACAGGCGATACCGTGCTTCTGGAGAAGGGCGATCTGTCGATCGCCATGCGCGCGAGCATTTCGGCGCCCGGCGTATTCGCGCCGGTCGAGTACCAGCATCGGCTCTTGGTCGACGGCGGCCTCGCCGATAACCTGCCGATCGATGTGGCCCGGGACATGAAGGCCGACATCCTCATCGTCTCGGATGTGAGTTTTCCGCTGCAGCCGCGCGAACGGCTCGACTCGGCCCTGTCCATCTCCAATCAGACGCTGGCGATCCTGGTGCGCAAGAATGCGGACCGGCAGAAGGCGACGCTCGGGCCTCGGGACATTCTCATCGAGCCTTCGCTCGGCACCTCCCCGGCCACCGATTTCACCATCGCCGCGAGCACCATTGTGCAGGGCGAGGCCGCCGCGCGCGGCGCCGAATCGCGCCTCGCGGCGCTCGCCGTCAGCGCGGGCGCGTACCAAGCCTACATGGCGCGGCGCGCGACGCGCGAGCCGGGGCTCCCCGTGATCAAGTTCGTGCGCGTCGATCCGGAGTCGAGGCGCTACGAGAGGACCATTCTCGCCGAGATGCAGCCGCTCGTCGGCAAGCCGCTCGACCTCGATCAAGTCGGCGCGCGCATCACCGAGCTCTACGGCCTCGGGTACTTCGAGACGCTGGATTACACGGTGGTCGAGCAGGGTGAGGGGCCGGACAAGGACTACGGCCTCGAGGTGCGCGCGCGGCGTAAATCCTGGGGCCCGAACTACGTGCGCTTCGGCTTGAACCTGCAGACCGACTTTCAGGGCAGCAACCAGTACAACGCGGCCGCCGAATTCCTGCTCACCGAGATCGACGATCTGGAGGCGGAGCTCCTGACGCAGGTGCAGGTCGGGAGCGACTCGAAAATCACCAGCGAGTTCTACCAGCCGCTCGATGCGCTCGCGAAGTGGTTCGCCGCGCCCGCCGCCCGGGTCGAGGCGCGCGACCTGCCGATCTACGTGAACAATCACGAGGTCGCCGACTTTCGCGATCGCGAGGTGGAGGCCGACGTGGACTTCGGCCGGAATCTTGGCAATTGGGGCGAGATCCGCGTGGGGTACCACCGCATCAACGGAGACACCTACGAGCGCTACGGCGCTCCGGACCTGGTCGATCCGCAGTACAACAACGGCGAATACTTCTTCAAGTTCAGCTACGACCAGCTCGACAACGTGCATTTCCCGCGCGAAGGTACGACGTTCGATATCCAGTGGGACGCGAATCGCACCAACCTGGGAGCGGATGTGGCTTTCGACCGCGTGTCGGTCGACTGGCTGACGGCGATCTCGCGCGGGCGCAACACGCTCATGCTCTGGACCTCGGCCGGCATCACGCTCGACAACCGGCTCAAGCCGACCGATGTGCAGGATTTCTATTCGCTCGGCGGGTTCTTCAACCTATCGGGCCTCGCACCGCAATCCCTGCTTGGCCCGAACTATGGGATCGCGCGGGCGATCTACTTCCGCAAGATCAGCCGCGGCGGGGAGGGGTTCTTCGAGTTCCCCGCATACATCGGCGCCTCGTTCGAGCTCGGCAACACCTGGGCCCGGCGCAGCGATATCAGCTACGCCTCGGCGCACAAGGACGGCTCGATCTTCATCGCGTTCGACACCTTCCTCGGGCCCGTTTACTTGGGCTCGGGGTACGACCAGACGGGGCAGGCCGGCTACTATCTGTTCCTGGGCCGCACTTTCTAGAAGCCGCGGCTCTCGGCGAGCTTTTCGACTTTTTCGAACACCAGCGCGGGCTGATCGCCGATGCGCGAATATTCGTGTTTGCGGGACATCTCTTCGAGCATACGGTCGCGCTCGGCTGCGGTGAAGTACCAGTGCGTTTTTTGCCAATCGCTGCCGAGCAGCTTGGCAAAGGGATCCCCGCGGCGCAGGCGCACCCGGATGCCGTAGGGTTGCGGCAGCACCGGTATGTTGCGCACCATGTTCTGACCGTTCGCGATTCCCATGCGGCGAAAAGATAGCGGAATCAGGCCGCTGCCGCCAGCTGATGGGCGGTGGATTCGCGTGTTAGACTCCGCCGCCTTCCAAAGGGGTAATTGATGGCATCGTCTTATACCGCCTCCGACATCGAAGTCTTAAGCGGCCTTGACCCGGTGCGCCGGCGTCCGGGCATGTACACCGACACCACGCGGCCGAAT
>JBEKVP010000043.1:0-10389 GCA_049513935.1 Steroidobacteraceae bacterium | reverse complement strand
ACGATGTGCTCGTAGCCCGGGTGGGTGATGCGACCGCGGGCGGTCTTACCCACCTCGAACGGGGCATCCAATTTCACGCCGAACCAGGAGCCGAATTCGCGAAAATCGGCGAGTGCGCGCCATACGCGCTCGACCGGCGCCTTGAGCTCGATTTGCTTTTCGATCTGATTGGTCATTGTATGCAACCTCTTGGTTGCATATTAGGGCGCTGCTCAGGAACAAGCAACCTTTTTGTTGCGCTTATTCGGCTCGCGCCGGGGATGACTCAACCGGTCGGCTGGTTACGGAGATGGGGTTCGGGCGAGAGCGGGTGCCCGGGTGCCGGAATCGGATTCGTCGCTCAAGCGGAAGAAGGGTGCGCAGGTGGCGGTCGAGGCGACCACCTCGTACCGTGCTTCCGGCCCCGCGTATTGGCACACGAGCACGGGGGCTCCGGGGAACGAGGAGACGACGCGTTGCCCGATGAGCTTCGCCTGCACGGGCTCCCCCGCAGGGACCGCCGAGGCGGCGGCCAAGCCGAGGCCTAACACAATGGCTTTCATGCCCCCGATTGTGATCGGATCGGCTTGCCGAAAGCGCCTACCGACTTCTCAAATATCGGATGTGACCTAATCCACCCGGTCGGGCGGGCGAATGCGCACCGTCTTGATGGCGTTGTCGCCGGTTTGCAGCACCTCGAGCATATAGTCCCTGAGCTTCAATGTCGTGCCAGGCTCCGGAATGGTCTCGAGGAACTCCACGATCAAGCCGTTCAAGGTCTTCGGACCGTCGGTCGGCAGGCTCCAGCGCATCGAGCGGTTGAGCGCGCGGACCGTGGTCGTGGCGTTGACGACGAAGCTCCCGTCCGCCTCGCGGTGCACGTCCTTGTGCATCATGGTGGCGGGGTCGGTGGTGAACTCGCCGACGATCTCCTCCAGGATGTCCTCGATGGTCACCAGACCCTGGATGTCGCCGTACTCATCGACCACGAATGCCATGCGGCGTTTGTCGCGCTGAAAATTCACGAGCTGCGTGTTGAGCGGCGTGCCCGACGGGACGAAATACGTATCGCGGGCGCTTGCAGCCTCGATCAGACTGTCATGGTCGAGGCGCCCGCGCGCGAGCTCGTGCACTACGCGCTTCATGTGCAGAACACCGATGATGCGATCGATGTCGCCCTCATACACCGGCAATCGGGTGTGCTGGCTCTGCCGCAGCTGCGCGAGGACCTTGTCCCAGGAGTCCTCGACGTCGATGCCGACGATCTCGACGCGCGGAACCATGATGTCCTCGACGGTGGCGTTCTCCAGATCGAGAATACTCATCAGCATTTGCTGGTGACGTTGCGGGATCATGGCTCCGGCCTCGGCGACGACGGTGCGCAACTCCTCGCTGCTCAACGAGTGCGAGGCCTGCTGGCGCGACACGCCGAGCAGACGCAACGTACCGTTGGCGAGCAGATTCGTCGCCCAGACGAACGGATAGAGCCCCCAGAGGAGCGGGGTATACACATAAGCCGCCGGCAGTGCGAGACGCTCGGGGTGCAGCGCGCCGAAGGTCTTCGGCGCGACCTCGCAGAAGATCAGCAAAACGAACGTGAGCGCGATGACGCCGACGGCCACCAGATAGTCGCCGCCCAGGCGCAGGGTGATCAGGCCGACCAGCGTGGGCGTCACGACGTTGACCACGGTGCTCAGCAGCAGGATGAGCCCGATCAGCCGGTCCGGGTGCGCGAGCAGCGCCTCCGCAAGCCGCGCTCCGCGATTGCCCGCCTTGGCGCGATGCCTCAGCCGGTAGCGGTTGAGGCTCATGAGCGCCGTTTCGCTGCCCGCAAAAAACGCGGCCAGCAGCAAGAGGACGCCCAGCGCGCAAAACAGGACACCGAGGGAGGGATGAGCCATTCGTCTCTAGCGGCTAGCCCCAGTGCCGCCCGAGTAGATACTCGAGGACGAACTTCGAGCCGAAATACGCCAGGATCAAGACGCCGAAACCGCTCAACGTCCAGCGTACCGCGGCGCGTCCCCGCCAGCCGTAGCGAATGCGGCCAATGAGCAGAACGCCGAACAACACCCACGCGATGCACGACAGGATCGTCTTGTGCTCGAGGTGCTGCGTGCGCAGGTTGGTGACGAAGATGAAACCCGTGAGCAGCGCCAAGGTCAGCAGCACGAAGCCTGCGCCGATCAGGCGGAACATCACTTTTTCGACCGCGTCGAGCGGCGGCAGCACACTTGGCAGATCCGCGAGCCGGTGCGCGCGCAACCGCCGGTCGAGGAATACCAAGACCAGCGCCGCCACGGCGGCGGCGAGAAACAGCGCGGCCGCCCCCATCGAGAGCAGAATGTGCGCCGTCAGCTCCCAGCCCGGCGCGGTGTCCTCCGCGTAGGTGTGTCCGCTGCCCGTGAGCGCGGCGCCAAATGCGGCGAGCGCCAGCAGGATCGCGCCGATGGATCGATTTTGTCTCTCGACGGCGATTAAGCATGCGACGACGGCGAGCGTCCACGCGAGCATCGACACCGCCTCGAGCAGGCCGATGGAGAACGGTCCGAGCGAGCGCATGATGTGAACGATGGCGGCGGAGTGAGCGAAAATCGCGCCGAGCGTCAGGACCCAAGCGAGCGGGTTGAGCCGCGCATTGCTCACGCTTCGCAGCATGACCCAGGCACTGGCGGAGTAGAGCGCGAACAGGGTAAGGGCGATCACGGCTGGCCCAAATAATGACACAAGGAGGCGAGGTGCGCCTAGCGCGAGCGGACCCGCGGAACGCGGAGACAGGCCCCGACGCGAGCGGACTCGCGGAACGCGGAGACAGGCCCCAACGCGAGCGGCCCGATGCGCTATCATTGCGCGCCATGTTCGACCGCCTCTCTTCCGGGCTCACCCGCGCGCTCAATGCCCTGTCCGGCCGCGGCTACCTGAGCGAAGACAACATCGCCGACACGGTGCGCGAGGTGCGCCTCGCGCTGCTCGATGCCGACGTCGCGCTGCCCGTGGTCAAGACCTTCACCGAGGCGATCAAGGCGCGCGCCATCGGCGTCGAGGTCACCAAGAGCCTCACGCCGGGGCAGGCATTCATCAAAGTGGTGCACGAGGAGCTGGTTCGCCTCATGGGCGAGCCGAGCTCCGGCCTCAATCTGCGCGCGCAGCGCCCGGTGGTGGTGATGCTCGCCGGCCTGCAGGGCGCCGGTAAAACCACGACTGCCGGCAAGCTCGCGCGCTGGCTCATCGAAAAGCAACACCGCAAAGTCCTCATGGTCAGCACGGACGTGTATCGGCCCGCGGCCATCGAGCAGTTGCAGACGCTCGCGGGGCAAGTCGGCGCCGGATTCGCGCCGGCGCACGCGCACGAGGCGCCGGTCGATATCGCGAAGCGCGCGCTCACCGAGGCGACGCTGCAGGCATACGACGTGCTGTTGATCGATACCGCGGGACGGCTGCACGTCGATGCCGAGATGATGAACGAGGTGCAGCAGCTCGAGGCCGCAATCAACCCGCACGAGCGGCTGTTCGTCGTCGACAGCATGGCGGGCCAGGACGCGGTGAATGCGGCGAGGGCGTTCAACGAGACCTTGAGCCTCACGGGCGTCATCCTCACCAAGGCGGACGGCGATGCGCGCGGCGGCGCCGCGCTCTCGGTGCGGCAAGTAACCGGCAAACCGATCCTCTTCGTCGGCACCGGCGAGAAATCCGAGGCGCTCGATTTGTTCCAACCCGAACGGATCGCGTCGCGCATCCTCGGCATGGGCGACGTGCTGTCGCTCGTCGAGCAGGTCGAGGAGCAGGTCGACCGGGAGAAGGCCGAGAAGCTCGTCAAGAAGATCAGCAAAGGCAAATCCTTCGACCTGTCGGATCTGCGCGATCAGTTGAGCCAACTGCAGAACATGGGCGGCATGTCCGCGGTGCTCGACAAGCTGCCGGCGCAATTGCAGGCGAATGCCGGCGCCGCGGCCGCGGCGATCAATCCCAAGGTGCTCAAGCGCCAAATGGGCATCATCGACTCGATGACTCCGCGCGAGCGCCGGCGTCCGGACATCATCGACGGCTCGCGCAAGCGCCGCATCGCCGCGGGCGCCGGGGTCCAGCTGCCGGAGGTCAACCGCCTGCTGAAGCAGTTCGACCAGATGCAAAAGACCCTAAAAAGGGTTGCCAAGGGCGGAATGCTCAAGAATCTGATGCGGGGGATGGGCGGGCGGCTGCCGCCAGGGATGGGTCCCCGGCACTAGCCGGGGTGGCACGGCGACCGAGCGGCCGTTTTTGTTGCCCTGAAGCCATCGAATTCATTACAATAAGCGGCTGGGCATTGCAAGGTAGACGTTAAGATGGTGACGATCCGATTGACTCGACGGGGCGGCAAGAAGACGCCGTTCTATCACGTGGTGGTGACCGATAGCCGCAAACGCCAAGGCGGCACGAGCCTCGAGAGCGTCGGCCTCTTCAACCCGGTGGCGCGCGGCGCGGAGGTCAAGCTGCGCCTGGATGTGGCGCGCATCGAGCACTGGCTGAAGGAAGGCGCGCACCTGTCGGATCGGGTCAAGCACTTGCTGACCGTCTATCGCAAACAGGCCGCCTAAGGAATCCCGGTCGAGGACTGCGATGAGCTGCGACAAGTCAGCGCTCATCGAGCTGGGGACGGTGGGCGCACCCTTCGGCGTCCGCGGTTGGGTCAAGCTGCGATCGTATACGGACCCGCCGGACCGATTGCTGGCGCACCGCAGCTTGCTGCTGCACGTCGGGGACGACTGGAAGCCCTACTCGGTGGAAGCGAGCGGACGCAGCGCAGGCCAACTCACCGTCAAGCTGGCGGGCGTCAGCCGGCGCGAGGAGGCGGAGGCGCTGAAGGGCGCCGGGGTCGGCGTACCGCGCAGCGAGCTGCCGCCGCGCAGCGCCAGGGACTACTACCGGGCCGATCTGATCGGCTGCGAGGTGGTGAACCTGGCGGGCGTACGCTTGGGGCTCGTGGAGTATTTTGTGGAGATACCGACGCACGCGATCATGGTGGTGCGCGGCGAGCAAGAGTTTTGGGTACCGGCCGTGCCGCATCATCTGCGCCGGGTGGATTTGCAGGCGCGGCGGGTGCTCGTCGATTGGGACGAGACCTCGACGCCGGCGGGCTGAATCCATGCGTATTGCGGTCGTGACGTTGTTTCCGCAGATGCTGCGCGAGGCGATGGCGCACGGCGTCGTGGGGCGTGCGCTCGAGCGGGGCGTGTTCGAGGTCGGCTCTGTCGATCCGCGCGACTTCACGAGCGATGTGCACCGGACGGTGGACGATCGGCCCTACGGCGGGGGCCCGGGGATGGTGCTCAAGGTCGAGCCGCTGCGCGATGCGTTGCGCGCGGCGCGGGCGACGCTCCCGGCGGGCACCCGATCGGTGTATCTGGGCGCGGACGGGACGCGGTTCGAGCAGAGCAAGGCGCGGGAGGCGCGCGACTGGCCGGGGCTGGTGCTGGTAGCTGGGCGCTACGAGGGCGTCGATGAGCGGTTCATCGAGTCCGAGATCGACGAGCAATGGTCGATCGGCGATTATGTGTTGACGGGCGGCGAGCTGCCCGCGCTGGTGGTGGTCGATGCCATCGCGCGGCTGCTGCCGGGAACGCTCGGCAGCGCCGAGTCGGCGCTCGAGGAGTCGTTCAGCGACGGCTTGGTGGACTGGCCGCAGTACACGCGGCCGCCGTCGGTCGACGGCCGCGAGGTGCCCGCGGTGCTGGCATCGGGCGATCACGCCGCGATCCGGCGCTGGCGGCTGCAGCAGGCGCTCGGCCGTACGTGGCTGCGCCGGCCGGACCTGCTCGAGCGGCGCGGCGTGTCCGTGGAGGAGCGTGCGCTGCTCGATGAGTTCAAGCGCGCCCATGCGGCGCGGCGGGCCGAGGGTGGTTGAGGATTTGATCAGAGGGCGAGAGCGATGAACAAGATCATTCAGAAATTGAACAGCGAGCGCGCGACGCGCAAGATTCCCGACTTCAACCCCGGCGACACCGTGGTCGTGCAGGTCAAAGTGGTCGAGGGCGATCGCGAGCGCGTTCAGGCGTACGAGGGCGTGGTGATCGCGAAGCGCAACCGCGGCCTGAATTCCTCGTTCACGGTCCGCAAGATCTCTCACGGTGAGGGGGTCGAGCGCGTGTTCCAGACCTTCAGCCCCTCGATCAGCGAAGTGAGCGTCAAGCGCCGCGGCGCGGTGCGCCGCGCCAAGCTCTATTACCTGCGCGATCTGTCGGGCAAGGCGGCGCGCATCGACGAGAAGATTTAGTCAAGGCCTGCGCGTGCGAGCGCGCCGGCCGGGTCATTGAAAGGCAGTCGTGTCGGCGCGGATGGGTTTTTTCACACTCGTTTGGAGGATGCTGGAGGGCATACGCAAGGTCCTCCATCTCATCCTCCTGCTCGTCATTTTCGGCTTCGTTCTCGCCGCGCTCCATACCTCCGTGCCGACCGTGCCGAAAAGCGCGGCCTTGGTGATCGCCCCGGAAGGCGAGCTGGTCGAGCAGCTCTCGAGCGATCCCCTGCGGCGCGCTCTCGGCCAGGCCTCGGGCGGCCCGGCACCGGAAACCCTACTGAAAGACGTGATCGACGTCATCGGCGCGGCGAAGAGCGACTCGCGCATCAAATTGATCGTGCTCGATCTCGGCAATCTATCGACCTCGGGTCTGTCGAAGCTGCAGGAGATCGGCGCGGCGCTGCGCGATTTTCGCGCCTCGGGAAAGCGCGTCGTGGTCGCAGCCGACTCGCTCGATCAGACGCAGTACTACCTCGCCGCGCAGGCGGGCGAGGTCTATCTCGATCCGCTCGGCTTGGTCTACGTCGACGGCTTCAGCTACTACCGCATGTTCCTCAAGGATGCCATCGACAAGCTCGGCGTGGACGTCAACGTGTTCCGCGCCGGGACCTTCAAGAGCTTCACCGATCAGTTCTCTCGCAGCGATATGGCGCCGAGCGAACGCGAGGAGAGCTCGGTGTGGCTGCAGGCGCTGTGGAACTCCTACAGTCAGGACGTTACTCGGGCGCGCTCCTTGGGAGCCAACGCGCTCAATGAGTACGTGAGCGAGGCGCCCGCGGCGCTCGCCGCGGTGAACGGCGATGCCGCCAAGCTCGCCCTGCAGCGCGGGCTGGTGACCGCGCTCAAGAGCCGCCGCCAGCTCGCCGACGATGTGAAGAGCCTGGTGGGCGAGGATCCCGACACGCATTCCTTCTATTCGATCGGCATGAGCCAGTACCTCGCCGCCACGCGAACGAAGCGTTCGCTCAAACCCAAGTCCGACGCCAAGGTCGGCATCGTGGTGGCGGCGGGCGAGATCCTCGACGGTCATCAACCGCCCGGCAAGATCGGCGGCGAAAGCACGGCGGACCTCCTGCGCCAGGCGCGCTACGACAACGCGGTCAAGGCGGTGGTGCTGCGCGTCGACAGTCCGGGCGGCAGCATGTTCGCCTCGGAGCTCATCCTGCGCGAGGTGCAGGGGCTGCGCAAAGCGGGTAAGCCCGTGGTCGTGTCCATGAGCACGTACGCCGCGTCGGGCGGCTACTACATCTCCGCCGCCGCGAACCAGATTTTCGCGAGCCCGACCACCTTGACGGGCTCGATCGGCGTGTTCTCCGTGGTGCCGACGTTCCAGCGCACGCTCGAGAAGCTCGGGGTCAAGGTCGACGGCCTCGGCACGACGCCGCTCGCGGGCGAGATGCGGCTCGATCGCTCGCTCGACAGTGGATCGAAGCAGATTCTGCAGAGCGCCGTCGATCATGCCTACGACGAGTTCCTGCGCCGGGTCGGCGAGGGCCGCAAGAAGAGCGTCGAGGATGTGGACAAGATCGCTCAGGGGCGTGTCTGGGCGGGCGTCGACGCGCAGCGCATCGGCCTCGTTGATCATCTCGGCGGACTGAAAGACGCGACCGAGGCGGCCGCCAAACTCGCCGAGCTCGGCGCGAATTACGACGTGCAGTACATCGAGTCGGAGCTGTCGCTGCGCGAGCAGCTCCTCATGCAATTGCGCTCCGAGGCGCTGCGTCTCGGGGCGATGCTCGGACTCGCCGCCCCACACAGCGAGATCGAGCGCGCGCTCGATCCCATCGTCGTCCAGGCGCGCTCTCTCGCCCAGCTCAACGATCCGCGCGGGCTGTACGCGTACTGCTGGTGCGAGCAGCCGCTCACCACCCGCCGAGTGCTCGGCTGGCACTGAGCGCGGCGCGCATGGACCCGGCCGATCTCGCCGACTGTACCGCCACCGAGCTCGTGGCTCTGTACCGCGCGGGCCGGGCCTCTCCGGTGGAGGCGACGCGCGCGGCGCTCGAGCGCATCGAGCGGTTGAATCCCGCCCTCAAGGCCTTCAGCTACGTCGCAGCCGACGGCGCGCTGGCGAGCGCCCGAGCGAGCGAGGCGCGCTGGCTGCGCGGCGAGCCGTGCGGAGCACTCGACGGCGTGCCCGCCTCGATCAAGGATCTGATCCTCACGCGCGGCATGCCGACGCTGCGCGGCAGCCGCACCGTCGATGCGAGCCAAGCCTGGGAAATCGACGCCCCGGCCGCCGCCCGCCTGAAGGAGGCGGGCGCGGTGATCCTCGGCAAAACCACCACGCCCGAATTCGGCTGCAAGGGCGAGACCAATTCGCCCCTGACCGGCATCTCGCGCAATCCCTGGAATCTCGACAAGACGCCGGGCGGCTCCTCGGGCGGGACCGCCGCCGCCGTGGCCGCCGGCATGGGGCCGGTCTCGATCGGCACGGACGGTGCGGGCAGCATCCGCATCCCGGGCGCATTCTGCGGCAACGTCGCCTTCAAACCGAGTTTCGGCCGGGTGCCGGCCTACCCGCTGTCGTTCTTCGGCACGGTCTCACACCTGGGCCCGCACACCATGAGCGTTCCCGATGCCGCGCTGACGATGAGCGTACTCACGCGGCCCGACGCCCGGGATTGGCATTCCCTGCCGCCGGAGGAGCGCGACTACACCGACGGTCTCGAGGACGGCATCGGCGGCCTGCGCGTGGCGTGGTCGCCGAGGCTCGGTTACGCCAAGCACGTCGACCTCGAGGTGGCCGCGGCCTGCGAGCAGGCGGTGCGGCGCCTCGCTGATCTCGGTGCGCACGTCGAGGCGGTGGATCCCGGCATCGAGGATCCGCTGGAAGTCACCTGCGGCTTGTGGTTCGTCGGGGCGTGGACGCTCTGGAACACGCTCAGCGCCGCGCAGCAGACGCTCACCGATCCCGACTTCGCCGCCGAGGCCAGGCTCGGTGCCGGCTTCAGCGCACTCGAGGTGCAACAGCTCCGTTTGCGGCGCGCGGCACTGGGCTCGCACCTGCGCCAATTCATGCAGCGTTACGATCTGCTCGTCACCCCGACGGTGGCGATCACGGCGTTCGATGCGCGCCCCCCGGGGCAGGGCGCGATGTCGCCCGAGGCGCTCCTTGGCTGGACCCCGTTCAGCTATCCGTTCAATCTCACCCAGCAACCGGCGTGCACGGTGCCTTGCGGGCTTTCCTCCGCGGGTCTGCCCATCGGGCTGCAATTCGTCGGCCCGATGTTCGGCGATGCCTTCGTGCTGCGCGCCGCGCGCGCCTATGAGAGCGTGCGGCCGCTCCCGCGGCCGCCGCTCCTCGCGCCGCCCGCTATTTCGTAGGCGGCTTGTAGGCCGCTTTGGTTTCCGCCGACAACTTGAACGCCTTGATCCCTTCCGCGGAGGTCAGGAGCGCGGTCGTCTTGACCGATGAGAAGGCGCCGGAAGTTGCCAGGGTGGCGGCGAGCGCCGCGGCCGCGATGGTGTCGGGCACCTCGTATATAACGACGATATCCGATTCGCCGAGCGTGAGGTAGGCCCCGTGCAACTTGCCGCCGACCGCCTCGATCGCGGCGGCGGCGGCTTTCGGTCGGTCCGTGGGGTTGGCCACCAAGGCGGCTTTTGCCTGGTCAGAGTAATTGCAGATCGCCATGAAGTGCGGCATTTGATCACTCCTTGCTATTCGAATTGGGGATTGCAGCGGGTCGGATGTTAGGCGCCGCACGCCGCGATTGGTATGCGCACTGCACGAGCATGCTGCCCCGAGGCGCCGACTGTTGTAGCATTCTGCCAACACCATCCGCGGCGGCACAAAACCAAGGGAATCGATATGAAGGAAAGGACGCGAATTCCGCTAGCTGCAATCGTATCGACCGGGCTCCTCGGAACGGCTCTGGCGAGCGAAGCTTTCGCGCAACAGGCGGTGACACCGGTGCAACAGGCGCCGACACCGGCGGCAGCTCAGGGGGATCAGCTCGAGAAGATCGTGGTCACCGCGCAGAAGCGCGAGTCGACCATCGAGACCACGCCGATCAGCATCACGGCGATCTCCGGCACAGACCTTCAGGACCGCGGCATTACCGACATCACCTCGGTGGTGCAATCCGTTCCCGGCGTCTCCATGAGAACCAGCGGCCCCGGTCAGACCGAGCTCG
>JBEKVP010000042.1:0-10411 GCA_049513935.1 Steroidobacteraceae bacterium | reverse complement strand
ATGCTCGGGAGCCCGCACGGGCGGCGCGGCCGGAGCCGATGCGGCGGGAAGCGGCGCTGGGGCGGCCGATGCTGGAGCGGCCGATGCCGGGGCGACCGATGCCGGAGCGGCCGATGGCGCGGGAGCGGATGCCGCGGGGAGCGACGGGGCCGATGCCGGCGTAACACGCGTCACGGACGGGCTGCCGCGCAACAGGACGAACAGCAACACGGCGAGATTCACGCCCAGAAGCACGACCAGCGCGACGGCCCAGATCGGAAAGCGCTTGCGCCGCTCGAGTGGACCCGCATCCATGAGGCCGGGAATCGTCTGGCGCTGGCGCTCGAGCTCGGATTTCTTGAGTGCGTCGAGAATGAAGGACATTGCGATTCCTCAGCTGCGGGGCGCGGTCGGCATCAAAAGCGGCGAGCCCGGCTCGGCCAGTGCCGTGTCAAGCACGACCTGGGTCTGCAAGCCGGCGATGCCGTCGACGTTGAGCCGATGTTCGCGCTGGAAGTTCTGCACCGCGATAGCCAGTTGCTCGTCATAGAGATCGTCGGTCTCCGGGTTGGAGGCCGCGCCGTGCAGCGCGTTCAGGCTCCGCCGCAGCCAGCGCACTTCATCGCCGCGCATGCCGACCGACAAGAGCCGGGTGCGCGAGGTCTTGGGCTTCCACACGACCGTGAATTCCCCGAACCAATCGCGCGATAGATCGTCGAGCGGGATGCGCACGTCGTGCTCACCCAGATCGAGCGTCGCGAATTCATCGTCGAGCGCGGACAGCACCACGCGATGTCTCGCCCCCCGATCGTCGGTGAGCGTCAAGATCGCGGGCCGATTCAGCGCGCGCACTTGAGCCCATGATCCGTGCTGCTCGAGACAGGCCAGCCCCGCCTTCTGCGCTTGCCCGCACGGGTCGCGGTCGTCCGCCATCGCCGTGCCCCAGAGCGCGAGCAAGCGGCGATACGCGGCGGCGTCGCCGGTGTTCGCGCCGTTCGCCGCCAGCAGCGCGTTGATCGACGGCGGCGGTTCCGGGCGCGGCGCGGGCGGAGCGGCGGGCTTCGGCTCCGCAGGCGGAGCCACGGGCGCCGTGAGGGTCGGCGGTTTGACGGCGGCGTGCAACAGCTGATGGCGCCAGAGGCTCATCGCCGCGAGACCCGTAGCGCCGAGCGCCGCGACCAGCACGGCGCCCGTCACCCAGCCGAGCCACGGCGGCGCGAAGCGGCGACCGTACACCTCGCCGGCCGCGCGGCGCACCAGCGCGGGCGTCACCTTTCTCGTCTCCTCGGTGTAGGCGCCGAGCAGGGCGCGGTCACAGCAGACGTTGATGACCCGGGGGACCCCAGCGGACACGCGGTGCATCTCCGCGAGCGCCGCCGGGGTGAAGATCTCGCTGGATGCTCCCGCGACGCGCAGCCGGTGCCTCACGTACTGCAGCGTCTCGTGCTTGAGAAGAGGATTCAAGTGGTAGCGGCCGGTGATGCGCTGAGCCAGTTGGCGCAGCTCGGTGCGATCCAGGATCTCGCGCAGCTCCGGCTGGCCGATCAGGATGATCTGCAGGAGCTTTTGCGTCGCCGTCTCCAGATTGGTGAGCAGGCGCACCTGCTCGAGGACGTCGGTGGAAAGATTCTGAGCCTCATCGACGATGACGATGATGCGCCGGCCCTCGGCGTGCGCCGAGAGCAGGCGGCGATTCAGAGCGTCCACCATTTGCTTGACGCTGTGGCGGTCGGCCTCGTCGAGCCCGAGGCCAACTTCCTCGCAGATGGTCAGCAGGAACTCCACCGGCGTCACGCGAGGGTTCAATATCACCGCCACATCCGCATGGTGCGGCAGCCGCGAGAGCAGCGTGCGCACCACGGTGGTCTTGCCGGTGCCGACCTCGCCGGTCAGCTGAATGAAGCCGCCGGACTCGTTGATGCCATACAAGAGGTGCGCGAGCGCTTCGGCGTGGCGCTCGCTCAGATAGAGGTAGCGCGGATCCGGTGTGATCGCGAACGGTTTCTCGATGAGGCCGAAGAAGCTGACGTACATGGCGCTTGGTTCCGCAGCGATGATACCAAGCTCAGCCGCCCCGGGGAGCCGGGGCGGATTGCTCAGACAGGCTCCTGGCCCTCGCGCGGCCGCGGCAGCAGGCTCGCCCGCGTCAACAGGCCGCTGCCGAAGCGCTCCCGGATGCCGTCGATCGCCGCATCGAGCCGCGAGTCGCGGGGCCGGTCCCCGCAGAACAGGTCCGCTTGCACCGGTGTCCTGAGATCGGTGACGCCGACTCCGAGCAATCGCAGCGCCGCATCGGGATGCGCGGCCCGCCATTCGCAGAGCAGCCGCTGCGCCATCGCGGTCACGGCGGCGGTATCCTGGGTGGGCGGCTCCAATGCGCGCTGCCGCGTGTAGGTCTTGAAATCGGCGCGCCGGATCTTGAGCGTGACCCGGCCGGCGGCGAGTTCGTGCGCGCGCAAGCGCGCGGCGGCGCGGTCGGCAAGCGCCGTGAGGTGCCGCTCGAGCTGCGATGCGCTCGCGATGTCGGCTCCGAACGTCTCCTCCGCGCTGATCGATTTCTCCTCGCGCTGCGCAACGACCGGCCGCTCGTCGACGCCGGAAGCGAGCGTTCGAACCGCGCTCCCGTAACGGCCGAAGGCCCGCCACAGCACCGCATCGCCCGCTCGGCGTGCATCGCCGAACGTCCTGATGCCAGCCGCCTGCACCCGCGGGAGCGATTTAGGGCCGACCCCGAACAATTTCTCGATCGGCAAGGGGTCGAGCACGCCGTGCAGATTGTCCTCGCCGATACGGAACAGCCCGTCGGGCTTGCCGAGGTCCGAAGCGATCTTGGCGGCCAACTTGTTCGGTCCGATTCCGACCGACGCGGGGAGGTCGGTCCCCGCGCGGATCCGGCGGCGAATCTCCGCGCCGATCGCTTCCGGTTCGCCGAGCAGACGCCGGCCGGCGGTGACGTCGAGGAATGCCTCGTCGAGCGACAGCCCCTCTACGAGCGGTGTGAAATCGTGAAAGATTGCGAAGACCTGCGCCGACGCTTCCTGATAGCGGCTCATACGCGGCCGCACGCAGACTGCATGCGGACATCGCCGCAGCGCCTCGCGCATCGGCATCGCGGAGCGGACCCCGAAGCGGCGGACCGCGTAATTGGCGGCCGCCACCACGCCGCGTCCGTTCGTCCCGCCGACGATCAGCGGCTTTCCTTTGAGCTCCGGACGGTCGCGCTCCTCGACGGACGCGTAGAACGCGTCCATGTCGACGTGCAGGATCGTCCGCACGGCTTTACTTCACGATGATCGTGATTTTCTTCGAGTGCAGCGGCGGATCGAAGGGGACGTGCAGGTAGTCGGCGAACAACAGCTCGAGCGTGTGCTTGCCCGGCGGGAGCGTGAGCGTGGTCTCGGTTTGACCCTTGCCGAAATGCCGGATGTTGTCGGTCGCGGGAAGCGGCGCGTCGAGCTTGACCTCGGAGAGATCCGTGTCGATCAGGAGATGATGGTGGCCCGTGTTGTCGAATTTGACCCCGGCCGGCGCGATCCCCATGCCCTTCAGGCCGAACTTGACCGTCACCGGTCCGTGTATGGTCTCGCCGTCGCGCGGCGCGATGAAGTACACCTCCGCGCCCGCCGGGGCCGGCGAGCGGTCCTGCGCGAGCGCGGCCACGCCCAAGGCGGTGGCCGCGAGTGCCGCAATCCAACGATTCATAGCGTTCTCCACATTGTAGGAAATCAGATCAGGTCTTTGACGCCGTCCCGTTCCTCGCACAGCTCGCGGTACGTCGCCTGCATCTTCTCACGGCTGAATTCGTTGACGGTGAGACCTTGGACGATGCGGTATGCGCCGCCCTTGCAAGTCATGGGATACGAGTAGATGACGCCTTCCGGTATGCCGTAGCTGCCGTCGGAGGGCACCGCCATGCTCACCCATTCGCCCTCGCGCGTGCCGAGCACCCAGTCGTGAATGTGGTCGAGCGCCGCCGAGGCGGCCGATGCCGCGGACGAGGTGCCGCGCGCCTTGATCACCGCGGCGCCGCGCTGCTGTACGGTGGGAATGAAGGTCTCCTTGAACCAGCTCTCGCCCACCTGGGGGATCAGCGCTTTCCCCTCGACCGTCGCATGATGCAGATCCGGATACTGCGTCGCTGAATGGTTGCCCCAGATGATGACTCTCTCGATCTTGGTGAGCGCCGCCCCGGTTTTCTCGCTCACCTGAGCGAGCGCACGGTTGTGATCGAGGCGCGTCATCGCGGTGAACCGCTCCGGCGGCAAGCTCGGCGCGTTGCGCTGAGCGATCAGCGCGTTGGTGTTCGCGGGGTTTCCCACCACGAGTACGCGCACGTCACGGCTCGCGACGGCGTCGAGCGCCTTGCCCTGCGCCGAGAAAATCTTGGCGTTCTCGAGCAGCAGGTCCTTGCGCTCCATTCCGGGTCCGCGCGGGCGCGCGCCGACCAGCAACGCGACGTTGCAGTCCTTGAACGCGCTGCGCGCATCGTCCGTCGCCGCAACCTTGTTGAGCGTACGGAAAGCGCAATCGTTGAGCTCCATCACCACGCCCTGCACCGCGGCGGCAGCGGCGGGTATTTCCAGCAGATTGAGATTGATCGGCTGGTCGGCCCCGAGCATTTGACCCGAGGCGACGCGAAACGCGAGCGCGTAGCCGATGTTTCCCGCGGCGCCGGTGATCGTGACGGTGACTGGCTTTTTCATGGCACTACCCTTACGCAAAAGCAGCAAATGGTAGCCGAAGACGGCTATTCCCCAACGACAAATCAATGGATTAGACGGATCTGACGGCCGCCTGCAAGAAGTACTTGCATACGGTAGTGTTTTACATTACTATATCACCACGTCACTGATACACGGTGACACCAACCAGGAGACTCACATGACCACTCAAATTTCCGCCAAGTTCGCCGCCCTCGGGATCGCCCTGATGCTAAACGTCGCCATGATGGGCGCCATCGCCTACGTGTTCAATGCGCAGGCCGCGAATGGGCAGACCTCAGAGGTCCGCCTGGCCGCGCTCTAATCGGGCGCAACGGGTGGGCGAAACGAGCGTTCTGCTAGATTAGCGTGCTATATGGCCCCTACACGGGGCCCGCACACTGAGCGTCAAAATGGACCCGAATTGGAACGACAACCAGCCGATCTATCGCCAGCTGCGCGATCGCATGGTTGCCCTGATTCTGGAAGGTGCGCTGAAGGAGGGCGATCCCTTGCCCTCCGTGCGCACCGTGGCCGCGGACTATCGGCTCAACCCGCTCACGGTGCTCAAGGGCTACCAGCAGCTCGTCGATGAACGCCTGGTCGAGAAACGCCGCGGCCGCGGCATGTACGTGAGCGAAGGCGCGCGGCAGCTCCTTCTGGCGGGCGAACGCGAGCGCTTCCTGAACGAGGAATGGCCGCAGATTCTCGCCGTCATCCACCGGCTGGGGTTTAGCGCACAAGAGCTGTTCACGCAGACACCAGCGGTCACCCATCCGGCGCCGCGCGGCAACGAGACGAAATGAGATCCCCATGCCCCCAATAATTCAAGCGCGCGGCCTCACCAAGCGATTCGGTACGCAGATCGCGCTCGACCACGTCGATTTTGCCGTCGAACCCGGCCGCATCGTCGGGCTCATCGGCCCGAACGGCGCCGGCAAGACCACGGCCCTGCGCGCCATACTCGGACTCGCCGCCTACGAGGGCGAGCTCGAGGTGCTCGGCCGCGAGCCGTTCGCCGCGCGCGCCCTGCTGATGACCGAGGCCACGTTCATCGCCGATGTCGCGGTTCTGCCCGCATGGCTCCGGGTCGAGCAGGCCATCGAGTTCGTCGCCGGCGTTCACCCGCGGTTCCGCCGCGAGCGGGCGCAGGAGCTCCTCGCCAAGACGGAGATCACGGGCGCACGACGCATCGGAGCGCTCTCGAAAGGCATGAAGACCATGGTGCACCTGGCGCTCACCATGGCGATCGACGCCCGGCTCCTGGTCCTCGATGAACCGACGCTCGGCCTGGACATCCTGGCGAGGCGCGGATTCTACGATGCCCTGGTCAACGAATACATGGACGATACCCGCTCGATTCTCATCACTACGCATCAGGTCGAGGAGGTCGAGGGTCTCCTCACCGACGTGCTGTTCATCGACCAGGGACGCATCGTCCTCGATTGCTCGATGAAGGACATCGCAGCCCGGTATGCCGCGATCGCCGTGGCCGACGACAAGGTCGCCGCCGCGCGCGCCGAGCACCCCTTCTATGAACGGCCGATGCTCGGCAAGAAGGTGCTCTACTTCGAGCAGCCCGACTTCGACAAGCTGGCCGCGTTCGGCGAGGTGGCCACGCCGACCGTCGCCGATCTGTTCGTCGCCAAAGTCTCATGGGGACGTGCCGCATGAAAACCTATCTGTGGTTGGTGCGCAGGGAGTTCTGGGAGAACAGGGCCATCTGGATCATGCCCTGCTGCATCGGCGGCGCCCTCACGATCGCCGCGCTGTTCGGGCGGGTCGAGATCGACCTGCCGAATCTGCCCGAGCAAAATCGATCGGTGATGGCCATGGCGCTGTTCGCGTTCGGCGCCGTATTCTACTTTGCGCTGTCGATCTATTCGTGCTGGTACTTGCTCGAGTGCCTGTATGCGGACCGCAAGGACCGCAGCGTTCTATTCTGGAAGTCGATGCCGGTCTCCGACACCGCGACGGTGCTCTCGAAGGTCTTCGTCGGGCTCATCGCCATTCCCGCCGTGTACTTCGCGGTGGCCGAGCTCTCGACTTTGCTGATGGCGGTCATCGTCTCCGCGCGGATGTCCCTGGGCGGCGCGCTCTGGCAACCCAAGCTCTGGCTGCAGTTCCAGGTCTTGTGGGTATATGCGATTCTGACCACGGCGATCTGGTACCTGCCGGTCTGCGGATGGCTCCTCGTGGTGTCGGCGTGGGCAAAGCGCGCGGTCGTCCTGTGGGCGATACTGCCCCCGCTCGCGGTGATTCTGGTCGAGCGCTTGTTCATCGGCACACACCTGATCGCGGGCGTGCTGCACGGCCGCCTGCTGGGCTACCGCCACGCCGCATTCTACGATCCATCGCCGCACCACGAATGGAGCATGAAGGCGGGAGATCCCGCCGCCGCGCTCGCCAGCGCCTGGAGCGTGCTCGATCTTACGAGCTTCCTGTTGAATCCAGAGACGTGGATCGGCGCGCTCTGCGGCGCCGGCCTGATCGCGGTCGCAATCCAGTTGCGCATGCGGCGTGCGGAGGCGTAGTGCAAAATAGCCTCCCTGCCAGCCCAAACGCCGCGAGGAGCGCTAATGTACAAGACGAAGATCGACCTGTCGGAGAAGACGCGCCGTAACGTGATCGTCATACTCAACGAGCGGTTGAGCGATGCGATCGATTTGCAGAGCCAAGTCAAGCAAGCGCACTGGAACGTCAAAGGGCCGCATTTCATCGCCCTGCACGAGCTATTCGACAAGATATCCGACGCCGTGCTCGGAGAGATCGACGAAATCGCGGAACGCATCACCAGCCTCGGCGGTACCGCGGAGGGAACCGTGGCGGTCGCCGCCAAGCGCAGCAAGCTCAAGAATTACCCGTTGAGCATCACCGCCGGGAAGGATCATCTATTCTATCTGTCGACGCAGCTGTCGGCCTTCGGCAAGGCGGTCAGAGCCGCCATCGCCGAGACCGACGACCTGGGCGATGCGGACACCGCGGATCTGTTCACGCAGATCTCGCGCGAGATCGACAAGTACCTGTGGTTCATCGAAGCGCATCTGCAAGACAAGGCCTGATGTGAAATCCATGGGCACACGCGCCGCTGGTGCGCGCCTCGAACGCATGAAAGCGTCGCCTTTGTGGGCGGTCGATCGGTTTCGAAACGTGCATCCGGTTCTGCCGAATCTGCGCGATCCGACGATGCCCATGCCGTCGCTCAAAGACTTCCTGTGCGGCGGCGAACGGCGCGTACCACGGGGGCCGCTGCCCTCGATGAGTCCGCTGAACGCGTGGGCGAGGAAGCCGCAAAGCGGTTTGCGGGTCACGTGGCTCGGACACTCGACGATGCTGATCGAGATCGACGGGGTACGCATTCTGACCGATCCGGTATGGGGGCCGCGTGCGTCCCCCTCCGCGCTCGTCGGACCGAAACGCTTTCAGGCGGTGCCCGTGTCGCTTCGCGAGATGCCGCCGGTCGACGTCGTGACGATCTCGCATGATCACTACGATCATCTCGACTACCCAACCATTCGTGCGCTCGCCAAGACCGGGGTGCCGTTCGTCGCCTCACTCGGGGTCGGCGCGCATCTGGAATACTGGGGTGTACAGGCGGAACGCATCACTGAGCTCGACTGGTGGGAGTCGTATACGTTGCCGAACACGGAGGTCGTGTTGACGGCCGCGCCGTCGCAGCATTTTTCCGGACGCGGCTTGAAGGATCGCAATGCGACGCTGTGGTCATCGCTCGCGATTCGCTCGCCCACGCACTCCGTGTTCTTCAGTGGAGATACGGGTTTGACCACGGAGTATGGGTCGATCCGCGAGCGACTTGGGCCATTCGACCTCGTGATGCTGGAGATCGGTGCATTCTATCCTGCTTGGGGCGACATTCACTTGGGACCCGACAATGCCCTCAAAGCGCACGCCATGCTCGGCGGCGTTTTCATGCCTGTGCACTGGGGCACGTTTGCATTGGCCATGCATGCTTGGGATCAACCCGCCGAGAGATTGCTGGAACTCGCGCCGCACGCGGGCGCACAGTTGCTCATGCCGTTGCTCGGTCAGGCGGTGGAGCCGGCGCACGCCGAGACGCCTAAAGCTTGGTGGCGCGAGGTCGAAAACACCACGGTCGAGCCGGCACGGGGAGAAGAAGGTGCAGTCGCATGGCCCACGTCGGCACCCTGGCCGTTGGATTAGCGCAGAGGTGAGCGGGCGATCACCGCGGATTCGAAGCCGCACTCACTCCAAGAGGTGCGCGAAGTAGCTGTTGCAGAGCCGATTGAGCGGATCGGTGCGCTCGCGCAGCGCGCGGAAGAGCTTGGCGCGCTCGCCGAACGCCTTCTGCACGTGTTCGGGTTTCAATGCCCGGGACTGGTTGAACGTCGGGATGCCGCCCGCGGCGGAAGCGAATTCGTTGAAGTCGATCAGGAAATCATCCCAACCGCGGTCGGCGGTGGAGGATGGTTCGAGGGTGAACATGGGGCCCGCGAAGCTCACGCTGAAGAGCGAGCTCTTGTCCTGATGCAGGCGGCTCGCCCCGTTCACGACATTGCAGCGGTAGCCGTGCTGCTTGTAGTAGGACTTGCAGAACGCGAAGTACTCGGCGAGCAATTTCGGAAATCCGGCCTGCTGAAATCCCCACAACGTGTAGGTGTAGCGCGATTTCCAGGCCTCTATGGGAAAGTCTCTGATCCACTCGTGCGAATAGAGCACGACGCTCCGCGCCGCGCGGTCGAGCGTCGCGCGCAGCGCCCGCTGCATACCGGACACCACCGCGCCGGTCACGCCCGGCGCCGCGAGCACGCTGCCGACGGTCGAGCCGAACGCGGGCAAGACGTTGCGCATGACGGACTTCTTGATTTGCCAGATGCCGGCGCGGCCCATGTCCGCAGTCTCATCGAGCATCCGCCGTTCGACCGTGATCTGATCGTTGTACGGCGAGATGTGCAGCCGCACCGCGCCCGGCGCCTTGACAATGCCGCTGAATTGGGCACTGAATTCCTTGAGGCTCAGCACCTCGTAGTCGATTCGCACCGGCGTGAGGGGCCGGACTCGCATCACCACCTCGTGAACCACGCCGAGGAGCCCATAGCTCGAACTCAGCACGCGCAGCAGGTCGGCATTGCGGTCCGTGATCGTCATCAGCTTGCCTTGCGGCGTGATCAGCTTCAGCTCCTTGATGAGGGAGGAGATCTGCGCGGCGCCCGGTTCGTAGGAGGCCTGCGGCAGGGTCGTGACCGCTGCTCCGCCGAGGGTCATGTGCCCCATCTCGGGCGTGAGCGGCAATTCCTGGCCGCGCTCCGCGAGCGCTCGCGCGAGCGTTCCCACGCGCACCCCCGCTTGGGCCCGCACCTCGTTCTCGCCGAATTCGATGATCTTGTCGAGCGGGCTCAGATTGACGGTCGTGCCGCCGTCGCCTCCGACGCAGCGCGTCTGCGAATAATCGCCGCCCACGATGCGCACCGGTGTCGGGTAGGACTTGACGTTGCCGAGAATGCCGGGGATGTCTTCGGCCAGCTTTGCCCGCACCACGAGCTTCGGCCGACGGAACAACCCGGACGCAGCAGTGTCCTGCGTGCGCGAACGACTGAGTTTGACTACCATGCTTGCCCCCAGAGATCGAAACGACGACAAAGCTGTCGGGGGCACCAAAAAGCCGGGGGGGAGGCGCTGACGTGCGCTTGTCCGCGCATCATCTAAACTGGCGACCCCGCTATCGTCAGGCTTCCAGAGGAAGCCCCTTAGAC
>JBEKVP010000041.1:0-10479 GCA_049513935.1 Steroidobacteraceae bacterium | reverse complement strand
CGCCCACTTGTCGCCGTCCTCGACCTTCAAGCTCTCCAGAATCCGGATGAAGCGCTTGGGAACCTTTTGCTCCTCGATGCCGGCCGATTGCAGCAGAAACACGAATGGGCCTGCGCTGCCGTCCATGATCGGCACTTCGCCGGCGCTCACTTCCACCAGGGCATTGTCGATCCCCAACCCCGCCAGCGCGGACAATAAGTGCTCCACGGTCGAGATCTTCACGTTGCCGCTTTGCAGCGTGGTCCCCATCATGGTATCGCCGACGTTCTGGGCGTGCGCCTTGATGTCGACGGCCCCGCCGAGATCGGTGCGCCGGAACACAATGCCCGTATCCGGTGCGGCCGGCCGCAGCGTCATGAGAACCTTCTTGCCCGTGTGCAGGCCCACCCCCGTGGCACGAATCGAATTCTTCAGAGTTCGTTGATTCAACATCGCCATGGCTGACTTAAGTTAATTGTTGCAAAGGTATCACAGGCGGCATACGGGCTTAAAGCCAACGCCGGGCAGCCACGACAAATCCACACAATTCCCGACAGATCCCGGCAACACGACGCCCTCGAGGACCCGGAAGTTCCCGCGGGCGTCATTGCTGATCCGTCGACTTCCGGCGCTAGTCGGCCTGCCGCCGCAGAAACGCCGGTATGTCGAGCAAGTCTTCCGATTCGCTTTCCAACCGTAGGCCATCACCCACTGCGCGCTGGCGTTGTACGGTCGGCTTGTCAAGCATGGCGTAATCGGTCGGCGCCATCGGTGACTTCTGTCTCACCACCCGCATCGTGGGCTGCGGAACGACACCCGTCGCGGCCGGCTGCGCAGCGGTCCGGGAGACCGGTTTGCCGAGACCCGTTGCCACCACCGTGACCCGTATTTGATTCGACATCTCCGGATCGATGACCGTTCCCACCACCACGGTGGCGTCGTCCGAGGCGAACTGCTTGATGACGTTGCCCACCTCCTGGAACTCGCCGATCGAGAGATCCATTCCCGCGGTGACGTTGACCAGGATGCCCTGGGCGCCTGCGAGATTGATGTCCTCGAGCAACGGGCTCGAGATGGCCGCCTCGGCCGCCTCGCGAGCGCGATCCTCGCCGGCAGCGGCCCCCGACCCCATCATCGCCATGCCGGTCTCCGACATGACCGTGCGCACGTCGGCGAAGTCCACATTGATCAAGCCCGGCCGGGTGATGAGCTCGGCGATGCCCTGCACCGCGCCCTGCAACACGGTGTTCGCCGCCTTGAAGGCATCGAGCAGCGTGGTGGTGCTGCCGAGTACCGACAGGAGCTTCTGGTTCGGAATGGTGATCAGGGAATCGACGTACTTGGAGAGCTCGAGCATGCCCTGATCGGCGACGCGCGAGCGCTTGTTGCCCTCCATCTCGAACGGTCGGGTGACGACAGCCACCGTCAGAATCCCGAGCTCCTTCGCCACCTGCGCGACCACCGGAGCCGCACCCGTGCCGGTGCCGCCGCCCATGCCGGCGGTGATGAACAGCATGTCGCATCCTTCGATCAGCTCGATGATGCGGTCGCGATCCTCCATGGCCGCCTGACGGCCCACCTCGGGATCGGCGCCGGCCCCGAGCCCCTTGGTGATGTTGCAGCCGATCTGCAGCGCCGTGCGCACCTTGGAGTGCTTGAGAGCCTGCGCATCGGTGTTGATGCAGATGAAATCCACACCCTCGAGCCCGGCCTGGACCATGTGCGAGACCGCGTTGCCGCCGCCGCCGCCCACGCCCAGCACCTTGATGACGGCACTCTGGCTATATGAGTCCATGAGTTCAAACATTGACAGTTCTCCTATCGGTTGAAATCAACATATCGTTCTGCGATCAAAAATTGCCCTGAAACCAGGCCTTCATCCGTTCGAAAATCGACTTCATGCCGCCCGCGAGAAGCGGCGCCTCGCGCGCGAGCGGCACCTCCAGGCTGCTCTTCGCGTAGAGCAGCAGTCCGACGCCGGTCGCGTGGATCGGATTGCTCACCACCTCCGCCAGCCCGCTCACGTACTGCGGGATGCCGAGCCGCACCGGCATGTGAAACACTTCCTCGGCGAGCTCGATCGCCCCCTCCATCTTGGCGCTGCCGCCGGTGAGCACGATGCCGGTCGCCACCGCCTCCTCGAGACCCGCGCGGCGCAGCTCCTCGCGCACCAGCGCAAAGAGCTCCTCGTAGCGCGGCTCGACGATCTCGGCGAGGGTCTGGCGCGCGAGCCGCCGCGGCGGCCGATCGCCGACGCTCGGTACCTCGATGGTCTCGTCGGGATTGGCGAGCTGCGACAGCGCGCAGGCATACCTGATCTTGATGTCTTCGGCGTACTGGGTCGGCGTGCGCATGGAGACCGCGATGTCGTTCGTCACCTGGTCGCCCGCGATCGGAATCACCGCCGTGTGGCGGATCGCGCCGCCGCCGAATACCGCGATGTCGGTCGTACCGCCGCCGATGTCGACGACACACACGCCGAGATCCTTCTCGTCTTCCGTGAGCACCGCGTAGCTCGAGGCGAGCTGCTCGAGCACGATATCGTCGACCGCGAGCCCGCAGCGCTGCACGCACTTCACGATATTCTGGGCGGCGCTGTCCGCGCCGGTGACGATGTGCACCTTGGCCTCGAGCCGCACGCCGGACATGCCGATGGGATCGCGGATCCCCTCCTGCGCATCGATGATGTATTCCTGCGGCAGGACGTGCAGGATCTTCTGGTCGGCCGGAATCGCCACGGCCTTCGCGGCATCGATCACGCGCTCGACGTCGCCCTGCACGACCTCCTTGTCCTTGATCGCCACGATGCCGTGCGAATTCAGGCTGCGCACGTGGCTGCCCGCGATGCCGGCATACACCGAATGGATCTCGCAGCCCGCCATGAGCTCGGCCTCCTCCACGGCCCGCTGGATGGATTGCACGGTTGACTCGATGTTGACGACGACGCCTTTCTTCAGTCCGCGCGACGGGTGGGTGCCGATGCCGATGATCTCGAGCACGCCGTCGGCCTTCAGCTCGCCCACGAGGGCGACCACCTTGCTCGTGCCGATGTCGAGCCCTACGATCAAATTGCGGTCAGAACGCTTAGCCATAACTCGTCAATGATTCCTTCAGGCGTCGGTATCGTCGGAATGCTTGGCCGGCGTCGATGCCGGCGCCTGCGAATTGCGCCAACCGATGGCAAAGCCATTCGAGTAGCGCATGTCCACGTAGGTGATGTCGTTCATGCGGTGCGCGATGACCTGCGAGGCGGTGCGGATGAACCGGTCGATGCGCTCGTCGACATCCCGTCGTCCGAGCCGTACGGTGACGCCGCTGTCCAGGTCCATCTCCCACGCGCCCCGCTCGTCCAGGCGCAGCGCGGCGATGCGCAAGCCCGCCTCGAGCATGCGTCCCTGCGCCGCCAGATAGCGCTGCGCCACCTGCGACTCGGTGCCCTCGGGCCCCGAGAGGCGCGGCAGCTCCACGGGCACGTGAGCCGCCGAGCGGATGAACAGCTCGCCGCGCGTATTGAGCAGGCCCGACTCGCCCCAGCGCGCGGCGGCGGTTTGTTCGATCACGGTGACGTGCAGGCTCCCGGGCCAGCGGCGCTGAACCCGCGCGTGATCCACCCAGGGCAGGGCCTCGACCGCGCGCTGGATGGAGTCGAGGTCCGCCGACATGAAGCCGGTGTGCGCGAAGGGCGCGACAGCCTTCTCGATCTGGCCGGGCGATACGCGCTGAAAGCTTCCGTCCATCGAGATCACGCGCACCGGCCGGTCGAGCGCCCAGGTGAGCGCCGCGAGCGCGGTCAGGATGAGGGCGCAGATCGCTACGGGCCGCGCGTACTTCTTGCGCCATTCGGCGATCAGCCCGGCCGCGCGGGCAAGCTTCGGCAGCTCGCGCTCGGCCTTCTTAGGGCTAGCGCGATTCTTGAAGCGATTGCGGCGGAAGAGCGACCCTAGGTTCATTTGCGCTCTCTCGCGAAGCTCGATTCCAGTACTCGCCACACCAGCTCGTCGAAATCGATCCCCGCCTGCCGCGCCGCCATGGGCACCAGGCTGTGATCGGTCATGCCGGGCGTGGTGTTGATCTCGATGAAGTGGAACTTGGCCGTAGCGGCCTCGCGCATGAAATCGACGCGGCCCCAGCCGGCGCAATCCGTCACGCGGAAGCAAGCGAGCGCCGCCGCCTGCAATTCGGCTTCGGCGCGCTCGTCGAGCCCGCTCGGGCAGTGGTACTGCGTATCGTTGCGGAAGTATTTCGCCTCGTAGTCGTAGAACTCGGTCGCCGGCTGGATGCGGATCGACGGCAGACCGCGGTCCCCGAGCACTCCCACGGTGAACTCGTCGCCGGCGATGAACGCTTCCGCGAACACGATGGGATCGACGCGGCGCGCCTCCGCGTACGCGCTCTTCAGGTCCGCCGCAGCCTTTACCTTGGTGATGCCGACGCTCGAGCCTTGGGAGGCAGGCTTCACCATCATCGGCACGCCGATCTCGGCGAGTGCGCGCTCGAGATCGCCCGGGCCGGACAGCACCGCGTACGGGGGGGCGGTGAGCCCGGCGCCTACCACCACACGCTTGGTCTTGAGCTTGTCCATGGTGAGTGCGGAGGCGAGCACGCCGCTCCCCGTGTAGGGGATGCCGAGCCACTCCAGCGCACCCTGCATGAGCCCGTCCTCGCCGCCCGGCCCGTGCAGCGCATTCCACGCCCGGTCGAACCCTTCGCTCGCCAAGCCCTGCACCGGCCGCTCTCCCGGATCGAACGCGTGCGCGTCGACGCCGCGGCGCTTCAGGGCCTTGAGCACGGCTCCGCCGGAGAGGAGCGAGATCTCGCGCTCCGTGGAATCGCCGCCGAGAAGCACGGCGACCTTGCCGAATTCGGCGCCGCTGCGCGCGCGGCGCACGCCGGGGTGCGTCTTGAGCAAGCTCACGCGGGCTCCCCCACGATGCGTACCTCGGTCGTGAGCTCGACGTGGTGGACCTCGGCGACCTTGCGCTGGATGTGCTGAATCAAGGCCTCGATGTCGGCCGCGCGCGCCGAGCCATGGTTGATGATGAAATTCGCGTGCTTCTGCGACACCGACGCATCGCCGATGCGAAATCCCTTGAGCCCGGCGCTCTCGATCAGCTGCGCCGCGTGCTGTCCCGGCGGATTGATGAACACCGAGCCGCAGCTCCATTCGCCGATCGGTTGAGTCTGCTTGCGCTTCTCGAGGAGCTCGCGCATGGCGGACTCGTTCGCACCGGGCCTGCGCTCGAACTCGAGCCGCGCAGCGACGAACCATTCCTGAGGCGGCCCGACCACGCGGCGGTAGCCGATCTGGTAGTCGGCGGGTGTGCGGGTATGCCGCATTCCGCGCCGGTCCATGACCTCGACCTCGGCCACGTGCCGCCAGGTTTCACCGCCCCAAGCGCCCGCATTCATCGCGAGCGCGCCGCCGAGCGTCCCGGGAATCCCCGCCAGGAATTCGGCGGGCCCCAGGCCCCATTTCACACATTGCCGCGCGATACGCGCGCATGGCACACCGGCCCCGGCGCGGATCCGCGTGGCGCTCGAGCGCTCCAGATCGGCGAGCGATCCGTGCGTCGAGACCACGGCGCCGCGCACGCCCCCATCGCGCACCAGCAGATTGCTACCGAGGCCCATCCACATGAGCGGCAGATCCAGCGGCAATTGGCGGATGAAGGACGCGAGGTCCATGATGTTGCGCGGAATGAAAAACAGATCCGCCGGACCGCCGACGTGCCAGGAGGTGTACTTGGACAAGGGCACATCCCGCAGCACGCGGGTCGCGAATTCCGGCGCGAGCGCCGGCGAGCGCATCGCGCCGTCCGTCCCGCCGCTCGCTCCGCCGCCTGCGCCGACTGCCGCTCCGCCGCTCGCGCCGCTGCTCATGCCGCCGCCCCCGCCGCAAAGCGCGTCTTAAGCTCCAGCGCGATCGCGCCGATGTTCCCGGCACCCATCGTCACCACGATGTCCTCGTCGCGCAGCACGCCCCTCAGCGCCTCGGCGAGATCGTCGACCCGCTCGACGAACACGGGCTCGATGAGGCCGCGGGTGCGCACGGCTCGGCAGATCGCGCGTCCGTCCGCGCCGGCGATCGGCGTCTCGCCGGCGGCGTAGACCTCGGTCACCAGGAGAACGTCGCATTCTCCGAGCACGCGCCCGAAGTCGTCCAAGAGGTCGCGCGTGCGGGTGAAGCGATGCGGCTGAAAGGCCAGCACCAGGCGCCGTCCCGGCCACGCCTGGCGTACCGCCTCGAGCGTCGCCTCGACCTCGGTGGGATGGTGCGCGTAGTCGTCGACGATGGCCGCTCGCCCTCCCGGCCAGTTGATCTCGCCGAGCTGCTGCAGGCGCCGATCGATACCCTGAAACGACGCGAGCGCTCTGTGAATGGCGACGTCCGGCACGCCGAGCTCGGTGGCCACCGCCACCGCGGCGAGCGAGTTCTGCACGTTGTGCCGCCCCGGCAAATTGAGGGTGAGCTCGAGCGGCGCATGGCCTGCGCGCAGCGCCGAGAAGTGCGACTGCAGGCCCGCACGCCGCACCTCGACCGCGCGAACGTCGGCTGCAGAGGCGAATCCGTACGTGACAATGGGCCGCGCCACGCTCTGGAGGATGCCCTGCACCTCCGCGTCGTCCGCGCATAGAACCGCCAACCCGTAGAACGGCAGATTGTGGAGAAAATCCACGAAGCTCTGCTTGAGCCGCGCGAAATCGCCGTCGTGCGTGCCCAGGTGGTCGTTGTCGATGTTGGTGACGATGGAGATCATCGGCTGCAGATGCATGAACGACGCGTCGCTCTCGTCCGCCTCGGCGACCAGGTAGCGCCCGGCGCCGAGGCGCGCGTTGCTGTCGCTGCTCTTCAGGCGCCCGCCGATGACGAAGGTGGGGTCGAGACCGCCCTCCGCGAGCACGCTCGCGACCAGACTGGTGGTCGTGGTCTTGCCGTGGGTGCCGGCGACCGCAATCGAGTACCGGAAACGCATGAGCTCGCCGAGCATTTCCGCGCGCGGCACCACCGGGATGCGGCCGGCCATGGCCGCGGCCACCTCCGGATTGGATTTGTCGACGGCACTCGACACGACGACCACGTCCGCCTTGCCGAGATGTGCCGCGGAGTGGCCGAGAAAGATCTGCGCGCCGAGCCGCGCCAAGCGCTGCGTCACGGCGTTCGCCTTGAGGTCCGAGCCTTGCACGGCGTAGCCCAGGTTGAGCAACACCTCGGCGATCCCGCCCATGCCGACGCCGCCGATGCCGACGAGGTGGATGAGATGAATGCGGCGCATGCGTTCGTTCATGCCGCGGCGCCTCCCGCCGCCATGCACAGATCCGCCAGGCTCGACGCCGCATCGATGTTGCGGGCGGCGCGCGCCGCCTGCGCCATCTTGAGCAGCCGCGGCCGGTCCTCCGTGAGTTCGGCGAGATTGGCGCTCAAGGTATCGGGCGTCAGGTCGCGCTCTTGCAGCACGCGGCCCGCACCGATCCGCACCATGACCTCGGCATTCTTCGTCTGATGATCGTCGGTGGCTACGGGCAACGGCACCATGAGCGCGCCCAGGCCCGCCGCCTGCAGCTCGGCCACGGTCATGGCGCCCGCGCGGCACAGCGCCAGGTCCGCCCAGGCGTACGCCGCGGCCATGTCGTCGATGAAAGGCAGAACCTCGGCCTCCACCTCGAACTCGTGGTACGCGGCACGGGCGGCTTCGATCCCCCGCTCCCCTGCCTGGTGCCGAACCAAGGGGCGCCGCGACGGATCGAGGCGCGCGAGCGCCTGAGGCACGGCGGCGTTCAAGCGCTGCGCACCCTGGCTGCCGCCGAATACCAGGAGGCGCGCGCGCCCCATCCGGCCCGCGAAGCGAGCGGCCGGCTCGGCGATGGCGGCGATGTCGGCGCGCACCGGATTGCCGACGGTGAGAGCCGGAACGCGCGCCGGAAAGCTCCCAGGGAATGCCTCGAGCACGCGGTTCGCGAAACGCGACAACCAGCGATTCGTCAATCCCGCGATCGCGTTTTGCTCGTGGATCAGCAGCGGTATTCGCAGGAGCCACGCGGCGATGCCGCCCGGTCCGCTCACGTAGCCGCCCGCGCCGAGCACTGCGCGCGGCCGCAAGCGCTTGAGAACCCGCGCCGATTGCAGCACCGCCCCGGCGATGCGAAACGGCGCGGCCGCCCACGCGGCGACACCCTTGCCGCGCACGCCGCGCACCCGCACCCACTCGATCGGAAAGCCGTTGGCGGGCACCAGGCGCGACTCCATGCTGTTCGGGACGCCGAGCCATACCACGCAAACACCGCGCTCGCGCAACACCTTCGCCACCGCGAGCGCGGGGAACACGTGGCCACCGGTGCCGCCCGCCATGATCACCACCGGGCCGTCCGCGGAGCCGCTCACTTCGCACCTCCGGGCACGCGCATCACCGCCGAGCGTGAGGTGCACTTGACCTCGTGATGGATCCGCAGCAGCACGCCGAGCCAGCCGAGGCTCACGAGCAGACTCGAGCGGCCGTAGCTCAAAAGCGGCAGCGTCAGGCCCTTGGTGGGCAGCACGCCCATGTTGACACCGATGTTCACCAGCGCCTGCAGCCCGAGCCAGACGCCGAAAGCGAGCGCCAGGTACGCTTGAAATTGCATGCCGGCCTGTGCGGCCATGCGCGAGATCCGAAAGGCGCGCCAGACCAGCGCGACGAACAGGGCAAGCACGCCGATCACGCCTGCGAGGCCGAGCTCTTCCGCGAGCACCGCAAAGACGAAATCGGTGTGCGCTTCGGGCAGATAGAAGAGCTTCTGCACGCTCGAGCCCAAGCCGACCCCGAACCAGGAGCCGCGGCCGATCGCGATCAGCGACTGCGTCAGCTGAAATCCCCCGTTGAACGGGTCATCCCAGGGATGCAGGAATTCGGTGAGACGCCGCAGTCGGTACGGCGAGGCCAACGCGAGCACCGTGAACACCAGCGACGCGGCGCTCACCAGCACGAGCACGTAGCGCAGGCGCGCGCCCGCCACGAACAGCACTGCGAAGCCGGTCGCGAACAGCACGGTCGCGGCGCCGAAGTCGGGCTCCATGAGCAGCAGAAACGCCGCCGCCGCGAGCAGCCCCACGGGCTTCAGGAGACCCGGAAACGTATCCAAGAGCTCCGTGCGCTTGCGCACGCAATAGCTGCACACCCAGGTCAGCACCAGCACCTTGGCGAGCTCGGAAACCTGGAAGTTGACCGGTCCGACGCGCATCCAGCGGCGCGCGCCGTTCACGGTCGCACCAAGTCCGGGGATCAGCACGAGCAGCAGGAGCAGCAGCCCGAGAAGCAGCAGCGGCAGGGAATACCTGTCCCAGAGCTCCGCGGGGACGCGCGTGAGCGCCCATGCGACCAGCACGCCGACGAAGCCGAAGATGAGCTGGCGCTCGAGGAAATAGAACGGATCGCCGAGATCCTTGGCCGCGATCGACATCGACGCGGAGGTGACCATGATCAGCCCGACCAGGAGCAGCGCCGCGGTGAGTCCGAGCGTGACGTGATCCCACACGAACGGCATCCGCTCGCGCGCGCGCATGCCGTACGACATGGTTGCGGCGTTCATGCGGCGCCCCCGGCAGCGTCGCCAGCGAGCGCACGCACCGCGGCGGCAAATACTTCGCCGCGGTGGTTGTAGTCGCGGAACATGTCAAGGCTAGCGCACGCGGGCGACAGCAGCACCGTGTCGCCCGGTCTCGCGGCGGCGGCGGCGGCGCGTACCGCGTCCGGGAGCGTCGCCGCACGCTCGGTCGCGCACACACCCGCGAGCGCCGCGTCGATGGCGGGCGCGTCCTTACCGATCAGCACCACGCGCCGAACCTTGTCGCGGAACGCCGCGGCGAGCGGCGCGAAATCCTGTCCCTTGCCCTCGCCGCCTGCGATCAGCACCAAAGGGCCCTCGAAGCCCGCGACCGCCGCGATGGTCGCGCCGACATTGGTACCCTTCGAGTCATCGACGTAGCGCACGCCCGCGATGTCCGCGACGAATTCCGAGCGATGCTTGAGGCCCGGAAAGGTCTCGAGCGCGCCGAGCATGGCGGCCATCGGCAACCCCGCCGCCTCGCCGAGCGCGAGCGCGGCCAGGGCGTTCGCGACATTGTGCAGGCCCGATATTTTCATCCGCGCGGTGTCGAGCAAGGCCTGCCCGCCGCGCGACAAGAAGATCCGGCTGCCGCGGCGCGCGACGCTGAAGTCGGCGTCGGCACGCGCGACCGAGAAGGTCATGATGCGTGGCGGAGTGCGCGCGGCCGCTGCACCACCCCCGGGGACCGAGGCGCGCATCGCCGAGACCCAAGGATCGTCCGCGTTCAGCACCACGGTCGCCGCGCGCGCGAAGATCCGCGCCTTGGCGTGCGCGTAGGCTTCGACGGAGACGTAGCGGTCCATATGATCCGCCGTCACGTTGAGTACCACCGCCGCCACGAGCTCGAGCGAGCTCGTGGTCTCGAGTTGAAAGCTCGACAACTCGAGCACGTACAGGTCGGGCACCGGCTCCTCGAGC
>JBEKVP010000040.1:0-10495 GCA_049513935.1 Steroidobacteraceae bacterium | reverse complement strand
GTCGTATATGAATCTTTTTTTTCAATTGCGCTAAACATCGGCTTTTTTCTATGTTATTTTCGGCGCCGAGTTGAAATTGTGGGGCGTTTTACTACCCGCGTTCGCAAACACCAGCAGGAGATTCAATATGGCGAAAAAAAATGCAGCACCGACCAAGTCTGAAATTCTCGCTACCATTTCGAAGGAAACAGAGCTCTCCAAGAAGCAGGTCGGAGCCGTATTTGACTCGCTTTCCGGCGCCATCAAGAAGAGCCTGCGCAGTCACGGGCTGTTCACGCTGCCCGGATTGCTGAAGATGAAGGTCGTGAAGAAGCCGGCGACGAAAGCGCGTGAGGGCATCAACCCATTCAACGGCGAGAAAATGATTTTCAAGGCCAAGCCGGCGAGCAAGAAAGTGCGCATCGCCGCGCTGAAGACGCTCAAGGAATTTGTGAACTAGCCGCGCCGCGGCCGCGTCCGGGGCGGTTGGACTTTAGGGTCAGCCGCTCCGGAGTGCCTTTGCCACGGCGTCGCGCAGCTCCGCGAGGTGACCGTGAAAGAAGTGCCCGACTCCGGGTACGACTACCAGATCGGGCGCAGGGTCGAAGCGCTTAACCCACTCGAACACCCGCTGCGGGTCGACGACGTCGTCGGCATCGCCCTGCACCACGAGCCAAGGGGACCGCGGCGCCGCGAGCCCGGAAAAGTCGAATCGATCGACCGGCGGCGCCACCGTGATCAGGAGCTCGGCGGCCTCGACCTGCGCCAAGTTAAGCGCCACGAACGCACCGAAGGAAAAGCCCGCGAGCATCTGGCGGCGTTGCGGCCACCGCAGCGCACCGTAGCGGGCCACGGCCCGCGCGTCGTCGGTCTCGCCGCGGCCGCAGTCAAAAGTGCCCGCGCTCTGTCCGACCCCGCGAAAGTTGAAGCGCAGCGTGGCGACGCCGCCGGTGTTAAGGGCTCTGGCGAGCGTGGTCACCACCTTGTTTTCCATGGTTCCGCCGTGCAACGGGTGAGGGTGGCAGAGCACGGCGTAGCTCGCCCGCTCTGCGCCGCTCGCCTCTTCGGCGACGGCTTCCAAGGGACCGGCCGGTCCGGGAATCATCAAACGCAGGGACCGAGCCGATTCCAGGCTCATTCGATCCCCAGGAGCTCGACGTCGAACACCAGCGTCGCGCCGGGCGGAATGACGCCTCCGGCACCGTTCTCTCCATAGGCAAGATCAGCGGGTATGGTGAGGCGGCGGCGGCCGCCGATTTTCATGCCGACGACGCCCTGATCCCATCCCTTGATCACTTGTCCGGCGCCCACGGCGAAGCGGAACGGCTCGCCGCCGCGCAGCGAACTGTCGAATTGCCTGCCCTTCTTATCGGGCGCCGATGCTTCGTAGAGCCAGCCCGTGTACTGAACGACGGCCTGCTGGCCTGCCGCGATCGACGCTCCCTCGCCCGCCTTGAGATCGACGATCTCGAGCGAACTGACCGGGCTCGCCGGCGCCTCGGCGGGCTTTTCGGTGCAGGCCGCAGAGAGGCCAACGATCAACGCCGCAAGAACGCTGCGCCGACGGAAGGATGCCATGCGCGCATCCTAATGGATTTTTGAGCTCGCGTCGGGAGTGCTTGCGGAGGTCGCGCTCAGCGGCGAGCGGCGAGGCGCGAGCCGCGAATCTTGAGGAGCGCAGCGAGATTCGCCGCGACCGCCGCCGTGGCGATCAGCGCGGGTTGCGCCCCCAGCCGGGGGCCGGCGACTGCGGCGCCGACACCGAGGCCCGCGAGCGAGAGCTCGCCGATCTCTGCGACGAGCCCCAACCAGCCGTGCCGCAGTATACCGAACGCGTCGTCGAACTCGTCGACGACTTGTAATATCCACTCCATGCTGGCCACGAGTCTAGGCGCACTATCGCGCGACGGCCGTGAGTGGAATCACATACTTGCCATGGTGCGAGCGGCTGCGTAGGCTCTACCCCACATGCAGCGAATTCTCGTCCTGAACCCGAAAGGCGGTTCGGGTAAAACGACGGTAGCTACTAATCTCGCCAGTTACTTCGCGAGTCAGGGCGACCATCCGCTGTTGACCGACAACGATCCGCAGGGCTCCAGCACCCGCTGGCTGAAGAAACGCAAACCCGAGCAGCCCTTCATCCACGGCATCGCGGCATTCGAGCGCAACAATCGCATGACCCGCGCGTTTCAGATGCGCATTCCGCCGGATGCGGCGCACGTGGTGGTGGATACCCCGGCCGCCATACCCGCCCAGCAAATGCCCGAGATGACCAAGGACGCCGACGCCATCATCGTGCCGGTGCTGCCCTCGGACATCGACATCCACGCCTGCTCGCGCTGCATCGCCGACCTCTTGCTGATCGCGAAGGTGCGGCGCGACGAAAATCGCATCGGGGTCATCGCCAATCGCGTCAAGCGCAATACGCTGGTCTATCAGTCGCTGATGCGCTTTCTGCAGACGTTGCGCATACCGGTGATCGCGACGCTGCGCGACTCGCAGAACTACGTCAGGGCCGCGGAGCTCGGCGTGGGACTGCACGAAATGAAGCGCCACTTGGTAGCGCAGGATCTCGAGGATTGGGAGCCGCTGCTCGCCTGGCTCAAGGCGAAGGAGGGCGTCGTGCGCCCGAATGCGGGAATCAACCCGCTGCCCGAAACCGCCTGAGGGGGCTACTTTTTCTCGTCCCAGTTGACGCGCGCTTTCTCGGCCCAGTTCTTGTAGCTGTGCCAGTTGTAGAGACTGTTGGTGATCGCCGCGTGACGGCCGCCGGGCTTGTACGGGATCGCCGCTCCGTTCGCGCCGGCCTCGGCGCGCGGTGCGCGTCGATCCACTCCGGTATATCGACTCTGATTCTTGATGTCGCTCATCGGTGCCTCTCGTAGCCAGACAGTAAGTGTCCGGCACTCCTGGGTGCAGTAACTGTGTCACAGGCGAGCGGCAGCCGTCTCGCGCTGCGAGCGCATTGGGATGCGCATCTCACCGCCTGTCACGGTAAGTTAAATGGCCAAATTTCACTTGGTTTGCCAGGCGTCGAACAGAGGCTTCAGCTCGTCGAGCGAGCGATCGAGCGCGGCGGGTAACAGCGTCGTATAGGTGTCGAGCAGGGCAATCGCATTGCGGGCGGGATCGGTGTTCGTGGCGGCCCCCAAGCGCCGCGACATGTCGCGATTCACGACGTGCAGGTTCTTGTAGAGCTCCTCGAGCGCCGCAAACGCGCTCCGGTCGGGCGCAGCGCGCGCCGCCTCGCCAGCCGCCGGCTCCGCAGCCGCCGGCGCCGAGCCTCCTCCGCCAAGCTCGCGCGACAGCAGAAACATCGAGACGCTGCGGTACAAAGTCTCGGCCTCGTTGGCGAACGGCAAATGGAAGCGCGCCATGGGGCGCAGGCGGTCGGTCCAGGGACATCCGGCAGTCGCCATGATCAGGCCGAGCACCGAGGTCATCGCCTGCTGCGCCGTGGTCTCCACATATATGGTGCGCTCGGACTGGACCACGGTCACTCCCACCGTGTCAAACGACACCAGCGCCTTCAAGGGCTCCAGGGCGGCGGCCATTTGCACCGCGGCAGGGCAGTGGGTGTGGCGCTCGGCGCTCAAAGGACAGTTGGCGCATTGGTTGAATTGCAGCTCGGTCCAGAAGGGCGGATCGGCGGGAGTCGGATTCGACAGCCGGAAGCTCACCGCGTCGAACAGAAAATCGAGCGTCTTTTGCGATCCGTCCGGCAAATCGAACCGATAGCGGATGCGCAGCGGCGCGCTCATGCAACCAATCTGTAGCAGGGGGTGTATTCGGCCCCGGCGAACTTCATGCGCCGCTGAGCCACGAAGGAGCGCAGCAGCCGGTCGAGCTGCGCCATGATCGACGGCTCGCCGCAGAGCTCGAACGGGCCATGGCGCTCGATCGCGTTGATGCCGTATTCCTTGATGTTGCCGGCGACGATGCCGGAGAACACGCGCCGCAGGTTCGCGGCCCGCTCGTGCATCGGCTGATCGCGGGCGAGCCGCAACGCGCGCATCGTCTCGTGCGTCACTTCGAAGGGCAGCTGGAACTCGAGCGGAATGTTGAGCAGCCAATTGAATCCGTAGGAATCGCTTTGGCGGCGGCGATAATCGCGCACCTCCGCGAGGCCCTTGACCATCGCGCGGGCCACACCCGCCGGATCGTCGATGATGAGCTGATAGCGCGACTGCGCGCTCTCGCCGAGCGTCGCACCGATGAATTCATGGATCTGCTGAAAGTAGTCCTCACTGTCCGCCGGGCCGGTGAACACCACCGGGAAGGGCATGGCGCAATTCGCCGGATCGAGAAGGATGCCGAGCAGATACAGGATCTCCTCCGCCGTGCCGGCGCCGCCTGGAAAAATCACGATGCCGTGACCCACCCGCACGAACGCCTCCAGCCGTTTCTCGATGTCGGGCATGATGACCAGCTGGCTGACGATCGGATTGGGCGGCTCGGCGGCGATGATCCCGGGCTCGGTGATGCCGAGGTAGCGGCCGGCGACGATGCGCTGCTTCGAATGGCCGATCGTCGCGCCTTTCATGGGACCTTTCATCGCGCCGGGACCGCATCCCGTGCATACGTCGAGGGCGCGCAGACCGAGCTCGTAGCCCACTTTCTTCGTGTAGTCGTACTCGAGGCGCCTGATGGAATGCCCTCCCCAGCACACCACGAGATTGGGCCGCACCTGCGTCTCGAGCACCCGCGCGTTGCGCAGGATGTGAAACACGGCGTTGGTAATGCTCGAAGACGACGACAGGTCGAAGCGCCCGCTCTCGATTTCGTTCGAAATGAACACGACGTCGCGCAGCACCGCGAACAGATGGTCCTTCAGTCCCCGGATCATCTCGCCATCGACGAATGCGGAGGCCGGTGCGTTCTTGATCTCGAGCTTGATTCCCCAGGCGCGGCGCATGATGCGCAGGTCGAAATCGCGGTATTTCTCGAAGATGGCGCGTGCGTCGTCGATCTCGCTCCCGGAGCTTAAGACCGCCAGGGCGCATTTGCGGAACAGGGGGTACAGGCCGCCCTGACTCGAATCGAGAAGCTTGGCGATTTCCTGCTGCGATAGATGCTCGAGGCTCCCCTTCGGCGCGACTCGGGCGTCGACCATGTCGGACGAAAGGATCGTGGTTTCCACGTCCCCTCCTACGGATAGATGTCGATCGGGATGTTGTCCTGGGTGCGCATCCACACTTCGACCATGTCGGAATTGGACAACGCGATGCACCCGTCGGTCCAATCATTGCGCGCGTAGTAGTCGGGGGAGTGCTTCAGGGTGTTGGGCAGACCGTGGATCATGATCAACCCGCCCGGAGGCCAGCGGTTCTTGCGCGCACGCAGCTCGTCGTCCTTGTTGGGGTAGGTAACCTGGATGGCCAGAAAGAAATCGCTCCGGATATTGCGCCGTGCCAGGTAATAGTGCCCCTCCGGCGTTCGAAAATCATGCTCGCGCTCTTTTTGACCCACGGGAGACAGGCCGAGTTCCACCCTGTACTGACCGAGCAAGCGGTCGCCGCTGTACAGGTACAGCTTGCGCTCGGCCTTGTGCACGACGACGTGGTCCGCCGCCGCGATCTCGTCCGCGACCCCGAGGGTCGGGCCGGCTGCGAGCGGCACTAGCGCCGAGAAAATGTACGCGATTCGAAGGATCGTCCGGCCAAACATCCGGGAAATTATAGCGCGTGCGGGCGACGGCATAACGGGCTGCATCTCACGGACTGAGTATAATGCCTCGATGATATTGCCGCGCTTACCAACAGTCCTCGCCCTCGGCGCGGTATTCGGGCTCGCTGCGGGCTGCGCCTCTGGCCCCTCCATCAAGCCGGCCGAGACTATCGACGAGCGCACCGGGATGACGGTCGGCTCGCTCGAGAAGCCCATCGAACTCGTGCCGAGCGCGCTAGGCATCGCCGCTGCCGAGCGGCGCGTAAGCTTCGCGTACTTGGGTCCCATCGAGTGGGACAACATGGGCAAAATCACCTACGGGCTCTGGATCCATCTGGCACCCGGAAACGAATGGCGATTCGACGACATCAAGGCGCCGGGCGGAGTCACCCTCTCGCTCGACACCGGCCCCGTCGCGCTCTCGCTCATGGAGGCGCCGCCCAAGCTCGCGCACGGACCTTATCAACCGGTCGCCTCGTGGGGCCAGACCGCGTACTTCGATCTCGATCTCGACTTGCTCCGGCAAATGGCCGCGAGCGATAAGATCGAGCTCGATTTCAAGGCCGGCGACTCCGTGGTCCGTTTCGCGGCTCCGCAGAACGCCCGTGCGTTGCTCCTGCAATATCTCCATGCCCGAGGTTACTGACGGTTGATGTCGACGATCTTCGGCAGCGCGATGGTCGTGCCGGGGCGGATATCGCCGAAATTCACGTCCGGGTTGTACTGCGCGACCAGCCAGATCGGCAGGTCTGCATGCTGCTGGGCAATGGTCCAGAGCGACTCGCCGCGCTTGACCACGTAGCTCTCGGTGCCGGCGATCCGGTGCGCCGCGAAGAACTCCTCTTGCAGGCGGTGGTGATACTCGCGCCGCGCCGCCGTGAATTGCTCGGCGGTGACCTTGGACAAATCGAGCTTGATCCTGTGGCCAACCGTCACACGTGCATCCTTGTGCAGCCGGTTGAGCGCGCGCAGCCTCTGGCTGTCGACGCCGCTCCAGTCCGAGAAATGTCCCAGGGTTTCTCCGACCTGTACGACCACCGTATCGTCGGCCGCGACGCCGTAGTCGGTCGTATCGGTGCCTCCCGTCGGCGGGCCGGCCGGCAACAGCGCGGCGCTCTCCGTCTGACGCCGTGTGACCGGTTCCCTCGGAGGCGCGGCGATTTTCTCCGCGGCGGGTGCAGCGCTCTCCGCGGCCGGGGATTGGGGCCCTGCGGTTCCGGCGGCCGGCGACCCGGCGGCCAGCGGCGGCGACGCGCCGGGCGGCGGCGATGCGGCCGCCATGGCTTCGGGGGCCGGCGACCCGGGCGGCGGCAGATTGGCGGCCACGCTCGCCGGCACTTGACCCGCGGCCTCGGCACGGGTCGCCGGCAACGGGATACGCACAACCTCGCCGCGCGCGACCGCATGCGCACCGTTCCAGCCGTTCGCCGCCATGAGACGCGCCACGCTCATACCGCTCGCGGCCGCGATCCCGGCCAGGGTCTCGCCCTTGCGCACCCGATGACTGCCGTCGTTGCGCTGAGCCACGTAGCGTTGCGTCGTCGGCACGCGCTCCCAGGCGGCCGCGATCTCGCTTTCCGACTGAACGCCTGGAAGCCGCAGCGCGTAGCCGCGCGGTACCAGGCGCGAGCCGTTCCAGATCGGAGGACGCAGAGCCGGGTTCAATACCTTGAGCGCGCCCAAGTCGACCTTGAACGCCTTGGCGAGAGTGCCGACGGCGATGTAATCCGGAAGCTCCACGGGCGTGTTCTCCGTATCCGGCAACCGAGTCAGCGGTCCGAAATACTTCTCCGCGTTGCGATCGACCTCGAGTGCCGCCAGAAACGCGACATAAAAGTTCCGTGACGCGAAACCGAAGGTCGCGCCCTGGTAGCGTTTCACGATGACCGCGATGTCGCTCGTGCCGAGTTCATCCTGAGCGCGGCGCAGGCCGCCGGGCCCGTGATTGTAGGCGGTCACCGCGAGCGGCCAGCTGCCCAGCAGCCGATAGTTGTAGAGCATCAGGTTGGCGGCCGCCTCAGTGGCGCTGTAGGGGTCCAGCCGCTCATCGACGATGCCGTCCACGCGCATGAAGCGCTTCGCCGTCGAGGGCATGAACTGCCACAGTCCCGCCGCGCCCACTTTAGAGTAGGCGGCGGGATTGAAGGACGATTCGACGTGCGGCAACGCGGCGATCTCGACGGGCACGCCGTGCTCCTTGAGCACGCGGGCGATGTGGGTCTCCCAAGCCGCCGCGCGGATCAGGCCCTCGTGGAACCGATCCGCCTGTCCGAGCTGGAAGCGGATCCTGTCGATTGCATCCAGATAGTCGCGCGGCGTGGCGTTCTCGCCGAAAGCGTGCAGTATCCGCCGCTCGTGCGCGCTCAGGTCGCTCGTCTGCCCGGCCGCGAAGCGTTTGAGCAGCGCCGCATAACGCGCTTTGGACTCGGCGACCCGCCGCTCGCGCTGCCCGGGCGAGGAGTCAGGATCGAATCTCAGGACCTCATAGACGAGCTTGAGATTCCAGTCGTCGTGGATGAAGCCGCCATCGGTGGTGACCTCGGTATAGACGCGGATCCAGAAGCGCACATCCGGCTCGAGCTCCGCCGGGTGCGGAAACGATTCGCCCTCCTCGGCCTTTAGCGAGCGGCCCGCGAGCAGCGGCGCCATCATCACGCATAGCGCCGCAACCTTGAGTGCCTTGCCTATCTGCAAATTAGAGCGGCTTGCCTAGTCGCGCTCGCGGCCTGGAATACCAAAGACAGGCTCCCGGCGATCTATCCGCACTTGGAGTCGCCGCAACTCAGGCAGGTGCTGCAGCCGTCCAGCATCACCACGGCCGCGGTGCTGCACTTCGCGCAAAGCTGCGCCCCCTCCGGGAAATGCGACTTGGAAAACGCATCGGTCTGCTTGGCCCGCGCCTCGAATTCCGCGCGCTTCGCCTCCACCAGCTTGCGCTGGTGCGTATCGAGCTCGGGCTTCTTGAGCAGCCCGATCGACTGCAGGTGACGTTCGATCACATAGCCCAGCTCCGCGATCGTCGAGGGCATGAATTTGCCGCCGGGCTGCCAGTAGCCGCCGCGCGGATCGAACACCGCCTTCAGCTCGTCCACCAGGAACGTCACGTCGCCGCCCTTGCGGAACACGGCGGAAATCACCCGCGTCATCGCGACGATCCATTGAAAATGATCGAGGTTCTTGGTGTTGATGAAGATCTCGAACGGCCGGCGCTGCTCGTGCGGCGTGCCCTCGTTGAGCACGATGTCGTTGATGGTCACGTACATCGCATGATCCGAGACGGGCGTCTTGATCTTGTAGGTCGACCCGATCAGCATCTCCGGACGCTCGACCTTCTCGTGCATCCAGATGACGTTGTCCTGCGTTCTCGCCGGCTCCTTCGCCGCCGCAGTCGGCGGCTCTTGCTTCGACTCGGGCTTTTGGACCCGGTACTTCGCGATTTTCTTGTCGATCTTGATGTGGGCCATGTCAGAATTTCCCGTAATAGCCTTCTTTCAGCGCGTCGAACAGGTTGGCTGCGGTGTGCAGCTCCCCGTCGTACTCGATCTCCTGATCGCCCCGCGCCTCGATCTCCGTACCGTCCTCGAGAGTGAACACATAAATCGTGTTCTTGAGGTCGTCTTCCTTGACCAACACGCCCTGAAACGCCTCAGGATTGAAGCGGAACGTGGTGCAGCCCTTGAGGCCCGAATCGACCGCATACCGATAAATGTCCTTGAAGTCCTCGTACTTGTAGTCGGTCGGTACGTTGGCCGTCTTCGAGATCGAGGAATCCACCCAGAGCTGCGCGGCGGCCTGGATGTCCACGTGCTCCTTCGGCCCGATATCGTCGGCCGAGATGAAGTAGTCGGGCAGCTTCTCGGCCGGATTCTGCGCCCCTTCTTTCCCAACGGGGGGCATGGCCCGTGGATTCATGATCTCGCGGTATGCAAGCAGCTCGAACGAGAACACGTCGATCTTTTCCTTCGACTTCTTGCCCTCGCGGATCACGTTCCTGAAATAATGATGCGCGAACGACGGCTCGATTCCGTTCGAGGCGTTGTTCGCCAGAGATAGCGAGATCGTCCCCGTCGGCGCGATGGAGGTGTGATGGGTGAAGCGCGCACCGACCTCGGCGAGCTCGTCGACCAGCTCCGGGGCCGCTTCGGCGATCCGCTGCATGTAGCGGCTATAGCGCGCGTGCAGCACGCGGCCCGCGATCTTGGCGCCCGCCCGCCAACCGTCCCTCGCCATCTCGGGACGCTTGCGCAGCATCTCTCGCGTGACCGTGAACTCCTCGTTCATGATCGGCGCGGGACCCTTCTCGCGCGCGAGCTCGAGGCCGGCTTCCCAGCCCGCGAGCGCCATCTCCCGCGACACGTTCTGCGTGAACGCCACCGATTTCTTCGAGCCGTACTTCATGCAGAGCAGGGTGATGGTTGAGCCCAGCCCCAAAAATCCCATGCCGTGGCGGCGCTTGCGCATGATCTCCTCGCGCTGCGGTGCGAGCGGCAGCCCGTTCACCTCGACCACGTTGTCGAGCATGCGCGTGAAGACCTTCACCACCTTGCGGTACGTCTCCCAGTCGAAGCGCGCCTCGTCGGTGAACGGATCGAGGACGAATCTCGTGAGATTGACCGATCCCAAGAGACAGCTCCCATATGGCGGTAGCGCTTGCTCGCCGCAAGGATTCGTGGCGCGGATGTTCTCCGTCCACCAGTTGTTGTTCATCTCGTTGACCTTGTCGATCAGGATGAACCCGGGCTCCGCGAAATCGTAGGTCGAGGACATGATGAGGTCCCACACGCGTCGGGCCGGCAGCGTCTTGTAGATCTTGCAGGCGACCAACCCCTCCTCGTTCGCCACGTAACCG
>JBEKVP010000039.1:0-10539 GCA_049513935.1 Steroidobacteraceae bacterium | reverse complement strand
CTGAGCCTCGACCCGCACTTCGCGGTCGGGGCGCGCCGGGCGGTCTCCGAGAACAACGATCTCGGGGTGCGTGTCGAGCTGGACGAGGTTGCGGCGCACGCCCTGTACGGCTTTCGCGCGCTCGATTACCGGTATCGATTCGCCGACTCGTTTGCGGCCGGACTGTTCGTGGGCGTCGATCGCTATCAGCTCGCGACGCCGGCCTACTCGATGTATGGCGGCGTCGGCGTCGAGTGGCGCAACTTCCTGCGCTCGTGGCTGCCCCACTGGGACCTGGGGTTGGATTATCGCTACGCCCAGAACGTTGCGCGCGATCACGTGCTGCCGACCGATCCGCAAGGCAGCCGGCCGGACAGCTTCTACAAGATCGAGAGCGCCGTTCTGTATCTATCGCGCCACTTTTGACACTCCATCACGCATGCCGTTCGAGCGCGCTCACGGTGGCGCCAGCGTGTCGTTGTAGGAGTGCCGAGCCCAGCCGAGGTAGTGGGGATTTGCGCGGTTCACCTCGTCCAGCGTCGCCAGCATCTGCGAAAGCAACGCGCCGTAATCGGGCGTACGCAACGCGATCGCCATCTTGGCGAGTCCCTCATCGCCCAAGCCCTGGTACGCAGCGTCGAGGAGCTCGACGTCGCGCTCGCGCAGTTTCTCTTTCTTCTCTGCGGCGGTGGCGCCGTCGTCGGGGCCCGAGAGCTCATAGAGCATCAGCGTGACCCGGGGAATCGAGCGAAGCAGCGCACGCCTTTGCTCGAGGTCGCCCTTCAAGAGCTTCATCTGGATGTCGGCGTTCTGCGAGAGACCGGCCGGCTGGGTCAGTGCCGCAACCTCGCGGTACGCAGCGACGAGGCCATCCAGGAATTTCAGGTTGCCCGGGCCCTTGTTCTCCGGACGCTGTTGCGGCTCGATGTCCAAGTGAATCCCGTCGAAGCGCGCTCCGGGATGACGCGTGTTGAATTGCAAGACGGCGCGCGCGTGAGCCAGGAGCTTGGCGCGCGGAGCGCCCGGCTCATCGGCGTCGACGCTCGAGATCAGCGCCTCGACGCGCGTGTGCGATTCGTGCAGGAGCGAGATGAGGTTTACAAGCTCTCCCTCCTCACGGCCATCCGCGCGCGCCGGAAATGAGACATAGATTTCCGAGATGCCCGCGGATTTGCAGAATTGCCGCAGCGCCGCCGCGCCTTGCGGCGTCCCGAGCACGGACGCGGTTTTCCAAACCCAAAGGCCGTGCACCGGCGGTTGCGCCTCGAGGGCTCGAACCGGCGCGCACATCGAGATCAGCAACACGGCACCCAACAGACATTTCATCGCGCGAATATACGCCGCGTGCACCTGCGCCGCGTGCATATACACCGCTTAACCTCGGGCATCATCTCGCCTAGAATAGAGAGTTCGCTCGGAGTCGTCGTGTCGCTTGGAGAAGTGCTGATGAACGCATGGACGAGTCGGCGCATCGCGGCCCCGACGCTCGCGGGGGCGCTGGGTCTCGCCGCGTGGCTTGGTGCGGGGGGTTCGGTGCGCGCCGCTGCGCCGGCGCCCGATCCGAACCGCACCGCCGAGGGGCGGCAGCTCCCCACCATCGTCGTCACCGCGCAACGATTGGCCGACGAGCAACTCCGAATGCAGGTCGAGAGCGCGCTGCGCAATCACCCCACCTTGATGAGCGACCACCTCGCCGTCTCCATCAAGGACGGCGTCGTGACGTTGAAGGGAATGGTGTTCGACGAGTGGGACATGCGCATCGCGCGGCGTGCCGCGAAGCGCATCCCCGGCGTGAAGCGCGTGGTCAACGATATGGAGATCGAGCAGGGCGGGGACTGACTCGCTACGGGATCGCGAGGCCGCCGAAGTCGGACGCTCGTATCAATATCCCGAGCAGCGCATCGAGTCCTTGCGCATCGTCGCGATCGAATCGATCCGGGAGCGGACTGTCGATGTCGAGTACACCGAGCAACAGCCCCGATTGAATCAAGGGGACGACGATTTCAGAGCGTGAGGCGGCATCGCAAGCGATGTGCCCGGGAAACGCATGGACATCCGGCACGATGAGTGTCTCGCGACTCCGCGCCGCGGTTCCGCATACGCCCTTACCCAGTCCGATGCGCACGCACGCCGCCTTGCCCTGGAAAGGCCCCAGCACCAGCTCGCCCTGACGGATGAAATAAAATCCGGCCCAATTGATATCGGGCAAGCGGTGGTAGATAAGCGCCGCCGCGTTCGCGCAGTTCGGCAGGGCGTCGCGCTCGCCTTGCACGAGACCCTCGAGTTGCTGCCGGAGCTCGGCGAACACGCCGGTCTTCGAAAGGCCGGGCGTCAATTGAGCCGCTTGCATGGGTAATTCACCTTGGCGCCGCCGAATTGATCAAATCTCAACACGGCCGCCATTTCACCGCAACCACCTCGCTCTTGCATCGCTTCGCCGGGCGCGACGAGGGGCGAGGAGTCCGCCGCGCCGCGGCCGACTTACAATCCCCCGGGTGACTCTATTTGCCCGCCTGGTCGATACATCGCAGCGTGTCGGCGCCACCGCCGCGCGTCTCACGAAAGTACGCGAGCTCGCGACGCTGCTGGTGATGCTGTCGCCCGAGGAGGTAGAGGCCGCAGTGCTCTACCTGTCCGGAGATACGCCGCAGGGGCGGATCGGGATCGGCTATCGCGCCTTGCAGGAGGCGACTGCGGCGGCGGCGGCGACGGAGAGCCTGTCGATCGCGGAGGTAGACCACGAGCTTGGGCGCCTGCGCGATGTTCGCGGCTCCGGCTCGGCGCGGCGCCGTGCCGAGGCGCTGAGCGGACTGTTCGAGCGGGCCACCTCCGCCGAGCAGCGGTTCCTGGTGAGGTTGCTCGCCGGTGAGTTGCGGCAGGGAGCGCTCGCCGGGGTCATGGCGGACGCCATCGCCGCCGCGGCCCAACTGCCGGCGGGCGATGTTCGGCGCGCGTCGATGTACGCGAAGAGTCTCGGTGAGGTCGCAAGGGTCGCGCTCACGGGGGGATTGGCGTCGCTCAGCAGGTTTCAGCTCGAGCTGTTCTCGCCCGTCTCTCCGATGCTCGCCCAAACGGCGGCGGACGTGGGCGAGGCGCTGCGAGAGCTGCACGGGGAGGCGGCATTCGAGTGGAAGATGGACGGCGCCCGCATCCAAGTGCACAAGCGGGGCGAGGAGGTGCGGATCTACACGCGCGGAATGAACGAGGTGAGCGCCTCTGTACCGGAAATCTCGGAGCTCGCGCGGGGTTTCAGCGCACACACGCTGGTGCTCGACGGCGAGGCGCTCGCGCTCGACGCAGCCGGACGACCGTGCCCGTTTCAAGTCACCATGCGCCGCTTCGGGCGCAAGCTCGATGTGGAGCATCAACGCGCGGCGCTCCCGATCAGTGCGTTTTTCTTCGATTGTCTGCGCATCGGTGAGCGCAACATCGTGGACCGGCCGACGCGCGAGCGGCTCGAGGCGCTGGCCCAGGCGGTGCCGGCCGCACTGCTCATGCCGAGGCTCGTGACCTCTTCGGAGCCGTCGGCGGCGGCCTTCTACGACGCCGCGATCGCCGCCGGGCACGAAGGTCTCATGGCGAAGTCGTTAGACGCTCCCTACGAGGCGGGCAACCGCGGCGCGAGCTGGCTCAAGATCAAACGGGCGCACACGCTCGATCTCGTGGTGCTGGGCGCTGAGTGGGGACACGGCCGCCGCACCGGCAAACTCTCCAATCTGCACCTGGGCGCGCTCGAGCCGGCGACGGGCGAATACATCATGCTCGGCAAAACCTTCAAAGGGCTGACGGATGCCATGTTGGATTGGCAAACCCGCGAGCTGCTGGCACGAGAAACTCGCCGCGACCAATGGACCGTCTACGTGCGCCCAGAGCTGGTCGTGGAAGTGGCCTTCAGCGACTTGCAGAGGAGCGGGCGCTATCCCGGCGGATTGGCCTTGCGTCTTGCGCGCGTCAAGCGCTACCGCGGCGACAAGCGCGTCGAGGAGGCGGATACGATGGAGTCGGTTCGCAAAATCAGCGCCGCGCAAGGCGCCGCGGCCCCATGATCCGCCGGCGCGGATATTTTCTCATATCCAAAAGGTATTGGCTCACGGGGCATTCCGTTCTCGCGTGAGGCCGTCGGCGCGGGGTAGGCTGTACGACGTGAGCTTAATCGCCCAAACCTTGCCCGAGCCGGTGACAGAACCCGCGGCGCCGGCGGACGGGACTCCTGCGAGCGGACTGCGCCACACCTTGAGGCAGCGGCACATGACGATGATCGCCCTCGGCGGGGTCATTGGCGCAGGCCTGTTCGTGGGCAGCGGCGTGGTCATCAAGTCCGCCGGGCCCGCCGCGGTGATCTCGTTCGTGATCACCGGCTTTCTCGTGGTGCTGGTGATGCGCATGCTCGGCGAGCTCGCCGTGGCGCTGCCCGCGGTCGGATCCTTCTACGAATACGCTCGCCTCGCGTGGGGCGATCGGCCGCGAGTCGGCCAGCTCGCCGGCTTTCTCAGCGGCTGGATGTACTGGTATTTCTGGGTGATCGTCGTCGCGCTCGAGGCGATCGCCGGCGCCGGCCTGGTTCGCTTCTGGGTACCCGACGCGCCGGGGTGGCTCGTCAGTCTGATCTTGCTGATGCTGCTCACGGTGACCAATCTGGTCTCGGTGAAAGGCTACGGGGAGTTCGAGTTCTGGTTTGCATCGGTCAAGGTGGCCGCGATCACGGTATTTCTCGTGGCAGCGGGCGCATACGTGCTCGGCTTGTGGCCGGGCGGATCCGTGCACCTCGATCACTTGACCGCCCACGGCGGCTTCGCGCCGAACGGCATCCTGCCCGTGCTCACGGGTGCGGTGGCAGCGACGGGGTTCTATTTCGGCGCCGAGATCGTCACCATTGCCGCCGCGGAAGCCGCCGAGCCCGCGAAGGCGGTCGCGCGAGCCACCAACTCGGTCATTTCACGCGCGCTGATTTTTTATGTGGGCTCGATTTTCCTGGTCGTGTGCCTGGTGCCCTGGGATTCGCCGGCGATCGCCACCCCCTACGTGAGCGCATTGACCGCGCTGCGCGCTCCCGCCGCCGCACAAATCATGAACGCGGTGGTGCTCACCGCCGTGCTGTCGGCGCTCAATTCGGGCCTGTACGCCTCGTCGAGAATGTTGTTCGCCTTGACCCGGCACGGCGACGCACCGCGGGGTCTCACCAAGCTGAGCCGCAACGGCGTGCCGATCCGCGCGATCTTGTTGGGCACTCTATTCGGCTACGCCGCGGTGATCATGTCCTATGTGTCGCCCGATACCGTGTTCGCGTTTCTCGTGAATTCCTACGGCACGGTGGCGATATTCGTCTATGTGCTCATCGCATTCTCGCAGCTGCGCCTGCGCGCGCGTCTGGAGCGCGAGGACCCCGCCCGGCTGATCATCCGCATGTGGGCGTACCCCTATCTCACTTATCTGGCGATCGCGGGGATGCTCGCCATCTTGCTCGCGATGGCGTTCATTCCCGAGCAGCGCAAGCCGCTCATCTTCGGCCTCGCGAGTCTCGCGATCCTCCTGATTGGCTACGGAGCTCGGGTGCGCTTCGGCCCTGAGCAGAGCGTCGTGGCTGCCTCCGGGTCGGACTTGCGCGAGCTGTCATAATTGTGTCATCGCCTCGTTGCTACCCTGCACCGGCTTGGAATTTATATCGACTGCACCCGGGCGGAAGCGGGTCATAGAGTGATGCGTTAGAGCAACAAAGAGCCCTTTAGCCTTGTGCAGGGGGCTGAAACGTGATAACCAGTTCTGTAACAATTGCAAACAATGCCAAGGGGGCATTGTTGCATTGCAATAAGATCTAGAAGGGATTAAAAACATGAATTCGAATACGAAGCTGTCCTATGCGATAGCTGCGATACTGAGCGGTGCGCCCGCGGGGATTTCGTATGCGGTGGATGCGACCGCGACCGACACCGACACCAGCGGATCCGAGGGCATCCAGGAAATCGTCGTAACCGCCCAGCGGCGCAGCGAGTCGCTGGAGAACGTGCCCATCACCATTCAGGCGGTGACCGGCGAGCAGCTGAAATCGCTCAACGTCGAGACTTTCGATGACCTCTTGAAGTACACGCCGAACGTGACCTACAGCGGCAACGGCCCGGGCCTCGGCAATATCTTCGTACGCGGCTTGAGTTCCGGCGGCTCCGGTAACCAATCGCAGTCGACCACCGCTCCGTTTCCGAACGTCGCGCTGTATCTCGACGACCAATCGATGCAGTTTCCCGCCCGCAACAACGACGTCTACATAGTCGACATGGAGCGGGTCGAGGTGCTCGAAGGCCCGCAGGGCACCTTGTTCGGCGGCGGCGCGCAGGCCGGCGCCATTCGCTACATCACCAACAAGCCAAAGCTCGACGTGACGGAAGGCGACGTGAACGTCGGCTACGGCATCACGGCGAGCGGCGGGGATCCCAACGCCAACGGCAACGCAACCATCAATATTCCGCTGATCAACGACGTGCTGGCCGTGCGCGGCTCTGTTTTCACGGATCACAGAGGCGGCTACATCTCGAACGTGCCGGGCTCGATCTCCAACCCCACGAGTCCCGTGGCCACCAATGCCGCTCTGGTGGGTTCGAACGAGAACCCGGTGACCTACACGGGCTTGCGCGCTTCGGCGCTCCTGAAGATCAACGATGACTGGAACGCTCTCATCCAGCAGAACTATCAGAACATGCAGGCGGACGGCTATTTCCAGGATTATCCCGCGACCGCGCAGGGAACGCCCCTGGCGCCCTACCAGATCACCGCCTTCGAGCCTGCGTACGACAAGGATCACTACGAGAGCACGGCCTGGACCCTGAACGGTCAGATCAAGGATCTCTTCGGCCCATTCGGCGACCTGAAGACCGTCTACACGGGCAGCTACCTGGTCCGCCACATCGAGCAGCAGCAGGATTATTCCAACTACCTGCGCAGCGGCGGCGGATTGTATTACTCCTGCAGCGCCCCGGGCGGCCTGGGCTACTCGAAGGCACTCAAAAATCCGGCAACCTGCTACGCGCCGGTGGGCAATTGGAACGATACGGTTCAGAACTCGCACCAGAGCCACGAGCTGCGCTTCAGCACCTCGGACGATAATCGGTTCCGCGCCCTGCTCGGCGGCTACTGGGAAGACTTCATCATCCAGGATCAGATGAACTTCAACTATCTCGTCATTCCGCAATGCGACGCGGCGAATCTCGCCACGGCGCTCGCCGGCGGCCCGGGCTGCGTGTCGGCGGTCGGTCCGGTTCCCGGCAACTATGCCACCGATCCCGGCCTGCGCGAGAACTCCAACACCGCCTTCGGCGAGGATGTGAAGCGCGGCTATCGACAGACCGCGGCCTTCACCTCGATGGATTTCGACATCATCCCGAAGGTGCTGACCCTCACGGGCGGGACGCGCTACTACCACTACGATGAGTTCGAGCAGGGCTCGGAGTTCTACACCTCGACGCCCGCCAACAATATCCCCAACGGGGCCTGCCTCGCGGCCGGGCATTGCGGTTTCGGCATCAACTTGAACAAGCAGGAGCACGGCTTCCGCAGCCGCGGCAATCTCACCTGGCACATCACGCCGGACACCATGACGTACTTCACCTACTCGCAGGGTTTCCGTCCGGGCGGTTTCAATCGCACGTCGAGCGCCAATGGCGTCCCCATTCTTGCGGGCGAGGCGCCGTACACAAAGGGCAATGATCAGTTCGCAAAGCCTTACGGCTACGATTCCGACTCCCTCACCAACCTCGAGGTCGGCCTGAAGAGCGAATTCTTAGAGCATCGGGTGCAAGTGAACGCGTCCGCCTACGTGATGCATTGGAACAACGTACAGTTGGCGCTGTTCGATCCGAGTCAGCTCGGCAACACGACCTTCGACATCAACGGCCCGAGCTACACCATCAAGGGCGGCGAGCTGCAGTTGGTCACACGCCCGTTCGAGGGACTCACGGTCCAGGGTTCGGGTTCGTACAACCATTCTGAACAGACGAACGCTCCTTGCCTCAGTTCAGCGGGCGTCACGAAGGCGACTCCGAACAATCCAACCCCGGCCGGAAATTGCATCACCCAGGTCAACGGCTTGCCTTTCACCAACCCGTACGGCGTGCTGGGTACCTCGCCCGCGTTTTCGCCGCTCTTTCAGTTCAACTTGCGCGCGCGGTACGACTGGACGGTCAATGACTACCGGCCGTTCGTGATGGTTGGCGCGAACCATGTGGCCAGCATGCGCAACGAGCCTGCGAGCTTCCCGTCCGGCAATCTCCCGACTTCCGAGGGCGGCTGTCTCGCCAACGGGACCCCGAACACGACGCTCTGTCTGTACACCATGCCCGGCTACACGACCTATGACGGCGCGATCGGCGTATCGAAGGACAATTGGACGGTGCAGGCCACCGGCAGCAACCTCACTAACTCGAATGCGAGCCAATATACGTCCTCGAACCAGTTCATCGAGTCCCAGGTGCCGCTCCGTCCGCGCGTGCTCACCCTGATGTTCAGCATGAAGTTCGGCGGCGAGACTCCCCCCGCGCCTGCCCCGCAGCCGGCGGCTGCCCCGCCGCCTCCGCCTCCGCCGCCGCCTCCACCCCCGCCGCCCCCGCCGCCTCCGCCGCCCCCGCCGCCGCCCCCGCCGGCCAAGGAGCAGGTGCTCAAGGGCGTGAATTTCGAGACCGGATCGGCGAGGCTGCGGCCGGAATCGGCGGCGACACTCGATGCGTTGGTGCCGCGGATCCAGCAATGCCACTGCTCGGAGGTGGAGATCCACGGCTATACCGATTCGACCGGTAAGTCGGACTTCAATCACGGCTTGTCCGAGCAGCGTGCGGCAGCCGTGAAGGACTACCTCGAATCCCATGGAGCCCCGGCGGGCATCCTGACCGCACGGGGGTTCGGTGAGGAGAACCCGATCGCGGACAACAAGACAGCGAAGGGTCGGGCCGAGAATCGCCGCGTGACGGTGCAGTTCTCCGCGCCGGTCACCGATCGCTGACATTGACGACACGCCGGCCGGCGTGAGGCGCTGATGGAGCGGCGCTTGCGTCGGCCGGCCTGCGAAGGGGTACGATAGAATCCAGGGGTGGACCCGATGTCCACCCCTTTTTTTTGATGACGGTCATGGACTTCGCGGCCCCCCAGACAGACGAGCCCTCGCGTGCGGTCGACGTATCCCAGCTGCGCGCGCTGCTCCGGGAGCGTCGGTTTTCCGACCTGCTCAAGGCCGGCGAAGAGCTGCTCGCCAAGACTCCCGGCGCGCGGGATGCGAGGCTGCTCATGGCCGTCGCCCAGCGATGCCTGGGCCGGATCCCCGACGCCTTGAATACACTCGCGGCTCTCGAGCGGCAGCATCCGCGCTTCAGCCGGCTTTACGAGGAGCGAGGGCATTGTTTCGTCTTCTTGAAGCAGGCGCCGGAGGCGATCGCGGCCTTTCTCGAGGCGGTGAACATCAATCACGCGCTGCCATCGAGCTGGAGCGTGCTCGAGGGCCTGTACCGCATGACGGGTCAGGCCGACAACGCCGCCATGGCGGCGAGCCAGGTGGCGACGCTGAAGACTCTGCCGCCGGAGGTCGTGAGCGCGACCGGACTATTCGCCGATGGCGATCTCGAGGCGGCGGAGTCGCTGATACGGGCCTTTCTGCTGAGACATGGCGACCATGTGGAAGGCATGCGGCTCCTCGCCCGCATCGGCATGGTGCACAAAGTGTTCGACGATGCGGAGCTACTGCTCGCGGCCGTGCTCGAATTGGCGCCGGGCTACCGGGCTGCGCGGCACGAATACGCCGATGTGCTCGTCGGTCTCCACAAGTACGCCGAGGCGCGCCGGCAGCTCGAGCGGCTTCTCGCGGAGGAGCCCAACAACCGCCTTTCCAAAGAGCTCTATGCGACGGCTGCGGCCGGACTCGGCGAACACGAGCGTGCCGTCGAGCTGTACCGGGAGCTGCTCACCGGCACCTCGGAGGACGCCGAGCTGCATCTGTCCATCGCTCATGCACAGAAGACGCTCGGCCGGCGGCAGGAGGCAGTCGATTCCTACCATAGGGCGTCGGCCTGCCGCCGGGATTTCGGCGATGCATACTGGAGTCTCGCGAACCTCAAGACCTATCGGTTCACTGAAGCGGAGCTCGCTCAGCTGCGAGCGGCGGAATCGGCACCGGCGACCGGCCCCGTCGATCGCTATCACCTCTGCTTTGCGCTCGGCAAGGCACTGGAGGATGAGGGCGAGTTCGCCGAATCCTTCCGCTATTACGAGAAGGGCAATGCGCTCAAGCGCTCCGAAAGCCGGTATCGCGCCGAGATCATCGACAACAACACGCGCCAGCAGATCGAGGTCTGCACGAGCGCATTCTTCGCGAGCCGCCGCGGCTGGGGGGCAGAGGATCCCGATCCCATTTTCGTCGTCGGTCTGCCGCGCTCGGGCTCGACGCTGATCGAGCAGATTCTCGCCTCTCACTCGCAGGTCGAGGGCACGCAGGAACTCGCCAATATCCAGCAGATCGTCGGCACTCTTCGGGGCCGCGATCCGGATTTGAACAATCCGCGCTACCCGCGGGTTCTCGCACAAATGGGG
>JBEKVP010000038.1:0-10935 GCA_049513935.1 Steroidobacteraceae bacterium | reverse complement strand
CGCGTTCTCCCAGTCGCGTCCGTCGAAGGACCGTACGGACAGGGACTTGATCGTCGCACTGTCGATGCAGCGGGCGTTGACACTGATACCGTTCGGGTGCGAGCGCGGGACGTAGAAAGACTTGATCCCGCAGTGAGAGCAGAAGTAGTGCTTCGCGACGTGCGTGTTGAACGAGTAGGTAGCGAGCGACTCGCGGCCGCTGATCAGCCTGAACCGGTCGGCCGGCACGATGAGGTGCAGGTAGCCGGATTTCGCGCAGATGGAGCAATTGCAATCGGCGACTTCGAGCTCCGCGGGCGCCTCGACCTCGAAGCGTACGCGGCCGCAATGACAACCGCCCGCGTGAGTGGCCATTGTTAGTGCTTGTGCTCTTGAGCCGCCAAGTCACCGACCAGGGCGATGAGCTTCTCCGGGCTGCCGGCAGAGGCCACGTCCGCGATATATTTCCCGTTGACGACGAAAGTTGGAACGCCGTCGATGCGGTAGCGCTGCACGAGCTCATCGGCGTTGCGCAAATCGTTGCTCATGGAAAATCCATGCTCGAACTCGTTCTTGAACGTCGCCTCCGGGATTCCGTGTTTCGCGGCGAAGGCCGCCTGAATGCGCTCGGTCCCCGCCACATCGCTCGGATCGCGCGCGACCAGCGGATCGCCGTTGAGCTGAATCTCCTTGAAGATCTCGGTGTGCAGCTGATCGAGCTTACCGAGCGATTTCACCGTGTAAAACAAGCGCGCCAGCTCCCGATGTCCTTCGTCCCAGGTCACGGGCACGCGCGCGAAGCTCACATACCCCGGCTTGGTCTTTCTCCATGACTCGACCAACGGATCGATCGCATAGCAATGCGGGCATGCGTACCAGAAGAACTCCAGCACCTCGACCTGTCCGGGGGCAACCGCGGTCGGTTGCGCCGGCACGATGCGCGTGTAGTTGACGCCCTCCTGCCACGGCACGGGTCCGCTCAAGTCGGCCGCCGCCGCCGGTGTCGCCGCCATCACGCTCGCGGCAACCGCGGCCAACAGCGCGTTGTGGGCTCCGCTGTCCCCGGTCGCATCTTCGACCGTCTCGGAACCGTCCTCGTTTTGATGCGTGAGCTTCGCCGCCTGCGCCGCTTGACCGGGTGCCGCTTGCGCCGGCGCGGCCGGGCCGGTGCGCGCCGGGGGCGGCTGCGATGCGGCTCTGGGCGGCGCCGTGTCTCCGGCGCGCTCCTGCGCTTGCTGCTTGCTGCAGGCCGCGAGCGCGAGCACGGCGCACAGGACGAGGATCGCACGTCCCAGCATGATCAGCGCAGCCCCTGCACGTAAGAGGAAACGTTGCGGATGTCGTCGGCGCTCAGACGCTTCGCGATCGCCGGCATGATGCCGCCGGGCCCGGGCGGACGCGCACCCGTGGCGTACGCGTTCAGCTGCTTCGCGATGTACACGGATTGTCCGCCGCGCAGCGCCGGAAACTTGGCGGGCTCATTGCCGCGGCCGGTCGGACCGTGGCAGGCGATGCACGCGGGTATGCCGCGCAGCCGGTCGCCGCCCCGATAGAGCTTTTCGCCCGCCTGCCAGAACGAGGGATCGGCCTCGAGTCCTAAGTTGGTGAGCGTGTCGAAATAGGCGCCGAGATCGGCCATGTCCTGCGCGCTCAACGGTGCCGCCATCGGCGCCATGATGGGATTGGCGCGCTTGCCGTCCTTGAAGTTCTGCAGCTGCTCGGCGATGTAACCGGCGCCGAGGCCGGCGAGGCTCGGCCACTCGGGATTCGAGCTGTTGCCGTTTGCGCCGTGGCAGGCCTGGCACACCGCGGCCTTGGCCGCTCCTGACTGCGCGTTGCCGACGGGCGGCGCTGCGTTGCTGGCGATCGCACCCGAAATCGTTACTGCGAAGACCAAAACCCGCTTCATATCGCTCGTGACCCCAACTTTGTCAGAACCGCTCCCAACCGTAAATTGTACACTACGCTCAACTATTTGCGTCCAAGCAACCATGTCCACCTACTCGAGCGCGAAATTCGTCACGAGCGCCGCCGAGGCGCACCAACTCGCGCCGGATACCGGCCGCGAGATTGCTTTCGCGGGGCGATCGAACTCGGGCAAGTCGAGCGCGATCAATGCGATCACGCAGCGCGCCGGCCTCGCGCGAGTCAGCCGCACGCCGGGCCGGACCCAGCTCATCAATTTCTTCGAGCTCGGACCCGAGCGGCGGCTCGTCGATCTACCGGGGTACGGATTCGCCAAGGTCCCCGGGAAGGTGCGTGCGCGCTGGCTCGAATTGATGGAGCACTACTTCAATGTGCGCGAGTCGCTGGTGGGGTTGGTATTGATCGTGGACAGTCGGCGAGGTCTCGCCGCGCAGGATGCCGCGATGCTCGAATGGGTGCTCGCGCGCGGTCGCCGTGCGCACGTGCTGCTCAGTAAATCGGACAAGCTGAATCGCAGCGACTCGCTCGCCGTGCTGCGCCAAACCCAGGCTGCATGCAACGATGCGGCGGTCACCGTGCAGCTGTTCTCCGCCCACGCGCGGCAAGGTCTCGAGGAGGCGCGCGGGGTGCTCGAGGAGTGGCTCGGGGGATAAAAAAAAGCCCCGGTGGACGCTTTCGCAGCCACCGAGGCAGACCAACCCGGCATGGGGATGACAAACCGGGTCTGCCCGCTCAGGGAGAAGAGCGGGGAGCGTCATAAACGCTCATGGGATTAGATGGGGCCTCGGTACGAAAGTTCCAGCCCCCGACGGCAATTAGTGCGTCCCGGCCGCAGGCTGCCTGCTGGTTTCCCTGAAAGATCCAACAAAAGCGTGAAAGTCCTTGAAAACCCGCGTTAACTTGACAGACCTTTGCATTCGATGACCCGGCGGATCGCTGCATCGGCGGGCCGAAAGCCGCCGGCGGGCGGGCCGAAAGCCCGCTCCTTCGCTCTAGTGGGCCTTGTCCCAATTGGGACCGATGCCGACATCGACCTTGAGCGGTACGCTGAGTTCCGCGGCCCGGACCATATGTTCGCGCACTTCCCGCACCGTTTCATCGACGGCCGATTTGGCCACCTCGAGCACGAGCTCATCGTGCACCTGCATGATGAGGCGGGCGGGCGTGCCTCTGCGCATCAGCCAGCCGTCGATCGCGATCATCGCGCGCTTGATGATGTCGGCCGCCGTGCCCTGCATCGGCGCGTTGATGGCGCTGCGCTCCGCGTACTGGCGCATAGCCGCGTTGCGCGACCTGATGTCGGGTAGATAGAGCCGTCTGCCGAACACGGTTTCGACGTAGCCGAGCTCGCGGGCCGCCGCGCGTGTTTCATCCATGTACCGCTTCACGCCGGGATAGCGCTCGAAATAAAGATCGACGTAGCGCTGCGCTTCGGTGCGGCCGATTCCCAGTTGACGCGCGAGACCGAACGCCGACATTCCATAGATCAAGCCGAAATTGACCGCCTTGGCGGAGCGCCGCTGCTCCGCATTCACCTGAGCGAGCGGAATACCGAGCACTTCCGCGGCGGTCGCCTGATGCACGTCGCGCTCCTCGGCGAACGCCTTGAGCAGGGTCGCATCGCCCGATAGATGCGCCATGATGCGCAGCTCGATCTGCGAATAGTCGGCGGCCACGAGCGAGTATCCGTCCTCGGCGACGAACGCCTGGCGAATGCGCCGGCCTTCCGGCGTGCGAATCGGAATGTTCTGCAGATTCGGATCCGACGAGGACAGCCGACCGGTCGCCGCCACGCCCTGCTGGTAGCTGGTGTGAATGCGTCCAGTGCGCTCGTCGACTTGCTCGGGGAGCTTATCGGTGTAGGTCGATTTGAGCTTGGCCACTCCGCGATACTCGAGAATCAGCTTCGGCAATTCATACGACACGGCCAGCTCTTCCAGCACATCCTCCGCGGTGGACGGCTGTCCGGTCGGCGTCTTGCGCATCGCCGGCAGGCCGAGCTTGCCGAACAAGATCTCCTGCAGCTGCTTGGGCGAGTCCAGGTTGAACGCGCCGCCCGCCGCGCTGTGCGCCTGGGTCTTGAGCTCCTCCATGCGTGCCGCGAGCTCCGAGCTCTGCGCCCGGAGCAAGTTCCGGTCGACCAGCACTCCGGCGCGCTCCATCCGATACAGCACCGGGACGAGCGGCTGCTCGATGGTCTCGTAGAGAGCCTTCAATCGCGGCACCGCCTCGAGCCGCGGCCAGATCGCCTGGTGCAGGCGCAGCGTGACATCGGCGTCCTCGGCGGCGTACTCCGCAGCGCGATCCACCTCGACCTGATTGAAGGGAAGCTGCTTGGCGCCCCGGCCGGCAACGTCCTCGTAACGAATGGTCTTGATTCCGAGATACTTCGCGGCGGCCGATTCGATCTCGTGATTGGTGGCGACGCTGTCGAGCACGTAGGATTCGAGCATGGAGTCGTAGCGTTGGCCCTTGAGCTCAACGCCGTGGTTGGCAAGGATGTGCGTGTCGAACTTCAGCTGATGGCCGAGCTTGGCGAGCGCCGCGTCCTCGAGCACGGGCTTCAAAGCCGCCAATACCTGCTGCGTTACGAGCTGCTGAGGCGCGCCTGCGTAATCGTGCCCGAGCGGCACGTAAGCCGCCTCGCCCGCGGCGACCGCAAAGGACATCCCCACCAGCCGCGCGCGCATGTAGTCGGGCCGATCGGTCTCGGTATCGAATGAGACCAGCGGCGCCGCGGCGAGCTTCGCGATCCAGGCATCGAGCGCTTCGGGCGAGGTTATCTTTTGATAGTGGCGCGGCTCCGCCCGCTCCACCGACTCGCCGGCCGCCGCCGGCGCGTCAGCTGCCCCGGATTTGAGCTCCGCACCCGACCCATCGGCCCCGGCAGCCGCGGACGCGGCATCTGACGCGGCGGACTCCAGCGACTTGAGCAGCGCCCGCAATTCCAGCCGCCCATACAACTGCCGCAGCCGCGGCAGATCCGGAGCGCCCGCGATCAGGTCCTCCGGCGAGACCTCGAGCTGGACCCCCGTATCGATGGTCGCGAGCTTGCGCGACAGCTCGAGCGCCGGCAGCTCGCCGCGCAGATTCTCTCCCACCTTGCCGGAGATGGCGCCGGCGTCCGCAACCAGCGCATCGAGCGTGCGGTATTGGCTCAGCCATTTCGCCGCCGTCTTCGGACCGACGCCCGTGATGCCGGGGATGTTGTCGGAGCTGTCGCCCACCAGCGCGAGGTAATCGACGATCTGCTCAGGGAACACGTCGAACTTTGCCTTGACGCCGGCGCGATCGAGCCGCGTGTTGCTCATGGTGTTTACGAGGGTGATGTGCCCGCCGACGAGCTGTGCCATGTCCTTGTCGCCGGTCGATATCAGCACCTCGAATCCCGATTCGGCGCCCTGCACCGCCAAGGTTCCGATCACATCGTCGGCCTCGACACCCCCGACGCGCAGCAGCGGCAGCCCCAAGGCCTCCACGGCCTCGAGCAGCGGCTGTACCTGCGACCGCAGATCGTCGGGCATGGGCGTGCGATGTGCCTTGTACTGATCGAAGAGCTCGTCGCGGAAGGTGCGGCCGGAAGCGTCGAATACCACCGCGACCCGCTGCGGCGACTCGTCCTTCATGAGCTTGTTCAGCATGTTGAGCACGCCGAGCACCGCTCCGGTGGGCTCGTCCTTCGAGCTCTTCAGCGGCGGCAATGCGTGAAAGGCGCGGTACAAATACGACGAGCCGTCGACCAGGAGCAATTTTCGGGCGGCCATGAGGAGGCGACGAGCCTAGGAGCCTGTCTGAGTAATCCGCGTGAGCCGCGTTGGCTGGGAGAGGGAGCGGATGCAAGGCGCGCGGCGCGGGCCGTGGCGGGCTCCACGGTCAAGCCGCGCAACGCCGCAGACGCCCCTCTCCCGGCCAACCCTTCGGGAGCGGATTCGCTCCTCTCTGTCAGCCGTCGTTGTCGCCTCCTCATTGGGTCCCACCCAACTTCGTCGGCTCCGCCTCGGCTGAAGCGAAATCTGTCGCGCTCGCGGCCACGTGGATTACTCAGACAGGCTCCTAGTCAAGCGCGAGGTGCGCATCGCGCACGCCGGCCTGCTCGAGGGCCGCGACGATGCGGTCGAACTCCGGAACGCCGGGAACCGGGCCGATGCGCACTCGATACAGCTTCCGGCCGGCGATGGTGTCGTCGCGTATGAACACCGTCCCGAAGGCGCCGCCCCGGAGCCTCATCGCCAGGCGCTCGGCGTTCGCGGGATCGGCGAACGCGCCGGCCTGCACATAGAGCGCGGCCGCCGGCGCGGAGGTGATCGGTGCCGGCGCGACCAGAGGTGTGCCCGGCGGATTTCCCGGGGCGGCGCCGGCCGCAGCTGGAGCGATCGGCGCGCCGGCCGCCGCGACCTCGGCCGGGGGGCTCGTCGGCGCGACGCTGCGCACTTCGACCATGGCCGTGCCGTTTCGCAGCATGTCGAGCTTGGCCGCGGCCGTGTAGGACAGATCGATGATGCGGTTGCCGACGAACGGACCGCGGTCGTTGACGCGCACCACGATGCTGCGGCCGTTCTGCAGGTTGGTGACCCGCACGTAGGCGGGCAGCGGCAGTGTCTTGTGGGCCGCGGTCATGCCGTACATGTCGTAGATCTCGCCCGTCGAGGTGCGAATCTTGTGAAATCCGGGCCCGTACCAGGAGGCGACCCCGCGCTCGACGTAGTCGGCGCTCGAGGACAGCAAATAGTAGCGCTTGCCGAAGACATCGTAGAAGGGCGGATTGCCGTACGGGGAGCGCGGCTCATAGCGCGGCACGGCGTCGGGTATGTCCCGGGCGGCGGGCGGCGGCGTCTGCGCCGGCGGGATGCGCGCAGGCGGCGGCGCAGGGGCGCGCGTGGAGAAGCAGCCGCTCAAGGCCAGCCCCAAGGCGGCGGTGAGCGAGCAGGGCAGCGCCAGCCGTGAGGTCACGGTTTCGCAGCGTCCACGGCCGCATCGTGCGGCGCGTCGTTGATCAACACCTGTTGCTTGACCGCGGCGGCGAGATCGAACACGGCCATCGCGTACAGGGCGCTGTGGTTGTAGCGCGTGATGACGTAGAAGTTGTTGTACCCCACCCGCCAGTGCACACCGCCGGGCTCATCGACGGCGATCAACATCGCGGGCGTCTCCGGCGGCATCGAGGTGTCGAAGCTCACGCCCTGGGCCCTGAGCGAGCCCACCGTCTCATCCAGGGCGAGCTTACGCCCATCGAGCCCGGCCGCCTTGCCGGGATCGACGCTCGCCTCGGCGAGCACCGGCTCGCTCGCATTCCATCCGTGCTCCTTGAGGTAGTTGCCGACACTCGCGCACACGTCCGACCAGTTGCTCCACAAGTCGACCCGCCCGTCCGCATCCGCGTCCACGGCGTAGCGCCGATAGTTCGATGGCATGAACTGCGGTGCGCCCATCGCGCCGGCGTAGGAGCCCTTGAGCGCCACGGGGTTCATGTTGAAGTCGCGCGTGAGCAGGAGGTATTGCTCCAGCTCGTCGCGGAAGAATTTGGCGCGCGGCGGGTAGTCGAACGCAAGCGTTGTGAGCGCATCGAGCACGCGGTAATTGCCGGTGAGCCGACCGTAGTACGTCTCGACTCCGAGGATCGCCGCGATATACTCCGGAGCGACCCCCGAGTTGATGCTCGCGCGATCGAGATCCTGCCGGTGCGCGACCCAGAATTCGGTGCCTTCGCGGATGCGCCGCTCGCTCACGAATATCGGCCGATACTCGTACCAGAGCTTGGCCTTCTCGGCCGGGCGCTCCATCGCCTCGAGGATGGCGGGCTGACTCTGCGCGCCCGCGAGCAGCTTGCGCAGCGCGCGCTTCTTGAAGGAGTACTGCTGCACCATCTCCTCGATGAAGCTCTTAACATCGGCGCGGTGTGTATCGAGCGCGGCCGCGGGATTTGCGCCCGCGCAGGCGAGACCCAACGCGAGGAACACAGCCATTGAACGATGAGTCGTGCGCGCCACCCAGGCTCCTACGACCCGATGAGCTTGCGGTGCGAATGCAGCGACATCAAAATTCCGAATCCCGCGAGCAGAGTCACCATGGAGGTGCCGCCGTAGCTGATCAGGGGCAGCGGCACGCCGACCACCGGCAGAACGCCGCTCACCATGCCGGAGTTTACGAACACGTACACGAAGAAGGAGAGCGCGATCGCGCCGCCTGTGAGGCGCGCAAACGTGTCCTGGCCTTGCATCGCGAGATACAGCGCCCGGCCGATGACTACGGCGTAGAGCGTCAGGATGAGGAGCTGGCCGAGCAGCCCGAATTCCTCGCCGATGACGGCGAAGATAAAATCGGTCGAGCGCTCGGGCAGAAACTCGAGCTGCGCCTGGCTGCCGTTCATGTAGCCCTTGCCGAACACCCCACCCGAGCCGATTGCGATCTGGGACTGGATGATGTGATAACCGGCGCCCAGTGGGTCGGTCTCGGGATCCAAGAAGGTGAGGATGCGCTGCCGCTGATAATCGTGGATCACGTGCCAGGCGCCCCATGCGGCGCCGCCGAGCAGCGGGATGGAAATCAGGATGATCCGAAAGTGCATGCCGGCGAGCAGCATGACGATGAGCCCGGAGGCGGCGATCAACAGCGCGGTTCCAAGGTCGGGTTGCACCACGATCATGGCGGTCGGGATCATGATGAGCACGCCCATGACCAGAAGGTCGAAGAACGTCGGCGGCAGCGGGCGCTCGTGCATGTACCAGGCGCACATCATGGGCACCGCGAGCTTCATGATCTCGGAGGGCTGAAAGCGCAGGAAGCCGACGTCCAGCCAGCGCTGCGCGCCTTTGCCGATGTGACCGGTCACCGCGACCACGACCAGAAGCAAGATGCCGATGATGTAGGCGGCCGGCGAGAACAGGCGCAGATACTGCGGCGTCGTCAGCTTCGCGAGCGCCAGCATGGCGGTCACGGCGATGGCGATGTTGGCGAGGTGGTGCTCGACCATTTTTACGTTCTGACCGGAGGCGCTGTAGACGACGAGGATGCCGATGCACACGATGAGCGCCAGCACACCCGTCAACGGCCCGTCCAGCCCGAGCGCGCGCAAGGCGCGCCCGCCGGCGGTGAGCGTGCGGCGGGTGCGCGACGGCGAGAATTCATCGAAGATCATGAGCACGCCTCCTTCATCGTTCACGCAGACGGCTCAGCGCGCCCGCGAGCAAGGGCCAGATCGCGGCGCCGATCACCGGCGCGAGCCAACGCCCGAAACTCGTGACCGGGTTGCCGGTCGCGCCGTCGACCCAGAACAAGATGAACTGATACCCTGTGAGCAGCGCAAAGATGGTGAGCGTCTGCGACAAGATCGAGAATACGCGCAATCTGAGGCGCAGATGCGTCGCCCAGGCCGCCATGAGCGTGAGCGCGAGCGCATGCTGGCCGAGCACCACGCCATTGATCACGTCGAGCGCGAGGCCTGCGAAGAACGCCAGAGCGAGACCGCCGGCGCGCGGGGACTCGATCGACCAATAAAAGACGACCAGCACCAGAAAATCCGGGCGCAGTGCATCGAGGGCCGTCGGCAGCGGGATGACGGCGAGCGCCAGCGCGCCCAGCGCCGAGAGCGCCATCGGCATGCGACGGACTTGATCCTCGCGCATCATGGCTGGGTGTCTCGCCCAGGCTTTGGGGCCGCGGTTGTGGCCGGTTTGTCGACCGCTGCAGGGCCCGCAGCCGCCGCCGGGTGCGCCGGGGCGAGTGCGGGGGCGTGAGTCGCGGTGGAGGCCGCCGCCGGGCCAGCCGCCGCCGGGCCGGGAGCCGCTGTCGGGCCCGCCGCCGCCGGGCCGAGGGCTGCTGCCGGGCCGGGGGCGGGTGCGGCCGCCCCGCTCGGCAGGACGCCGCTAGGCTTCAGCCAGACGAACATGAGCTCGCGTGAGCGGTCGAGCGCGGCGGCGGGCCGGATATCGACGTCGGCCAGCGACTGCGCCGGGTCGCGCTTCACCAAGGCCACCGTGCCCACCGGATAGCCTGGCGGGAATCCGCCGCCGAGACCGGAAGTGACCAAAAGGTCGCCCGCGACCACGTCGGCGCTGGTGGGTAGGTAAGGAAGCTTCAGGCGCGACGTATCGCCGGTGCCGACCGCGATGGTGCGAAGCCCGTTGCGGTTGATCTGCACGGGTATCGCGTGGGCCGGGTCGCTCACCAGGATGACCTCGCTCGTAAGCTCACCGACCCGCGCGACTTGCCCGAACACGCCGCCCGAATCGAGCACGGCTTGCCCGACGAACACCCCATCGCGCGCGCCTTTGTCGACCAGTACGCGCTCGCGAAACGCATCGAGATCGACGTCCATGATGTTGCCGATAATGAACCGATCGGCAACCCCCGCGGTATTGTCGCGCAGGGCCCGCAGGCGCTCACTCTCGGCCTCCAAGGCCTCGTAGCGCTGCAGCTTGAACTCCGCGAGACGCAGTTGCGCTTGCAGTCTGGCGTTGTCGGAGCGCAGGACATCGCGGGTCGTGACGCTCTCGCGAAACCAGTTCCAGCCCTCGAACGGGCTCGCGACCGCGACCTGCACCGGATAGGCGACGACCGACAGGACGCGGCGGATTCGGCCGAGGTGGTCGTAGCGCTTGTCGACGATGATGAGTCCGAGCGCCAACAGGGCGTAGAGCACGCAGCGGAGCAACAGCCCAGACGCTCGCCCCGATGCATCGGTACTACGAAAGGCGACCATGGGGGGCTTCCCTAGTCGCTTGCATTACTCCAGTCCGAAGATGCCTGGTCCGTGTTCCTCGGTGAGCTCGAGGATCCGGCCGCCGCCTCGAGCGACGCAGGTGAGCGGGTCGTCCGCTACCACCACGGGCAATCCCGTTTCTTCCATGAGAAGCTTGTCGACATCGCGCAGCAGGGCGCCGCCCCCGGTGAGCACGATGCCGCGCTCGGCAACGTCGGCGCCGAGCTCGGGCGGCGTTTGCTCGAGGGCCTGCTTGACGGCGCCGACGATGCCCTGCAGCGGCTCCTGCAGTGCCTCCAGTATCTCGTTCGAATTGAGCGTGAAGCTGCGCG
>JBEKVP010000037.1:0-11029 GCA_049513935.1 Steroidobacteraceae bacterium | reverse complement strand
TGAGCACGGCCTGCGATTTGACGAGCGACTCCTTCTGGTGCTCGAGGACTTGCGTCTGCTCCTCGAGTTGTGCGTTGATCTGCTCGAGCTCGGCCTGCTGTGATTCGAGTTGCGTGCGCGACTCGCGCAGAGCTCGACCTTGCTCTTCCAGCTCCTCATTGTTGACTCGCAATTCCTCCTCGCGATTTTGCAGCTCCTCGGCCTGCTGCTGCGTTTCCTGCAACAGATCCTCCAGGCGGCTGCGGTCCCTGGCGGCGCGGACTGCCGCGGCGATGGCTTCGGAAGCGCGATCGAGAAGCTGCTCCTTCGCGGCCGGAACCTTGCCGAAAAATCCGAACTCCACGACCGCATACACCCGGCCGTCGACGCTCGCTGGAGCGATCAGCAACTCGGCCGGCGCGGCACGGCCGGTGCCGGAAGAGACCGGCAGATAGTCCCGCGGCACGTCTCGGACGTGCAGCGGCCTATTATCCTTGGCCGCCTGCCCCGCGAGGCCGTCGCCGGGGCGCACCGAAGCGACCTCGAAGTCCGCGGGAAGCCCGAATCCTGCGACCCGCCGGAAGCTGCCGCCCTCTGCGATGAAAATCGCGCCCACCTGGGCATCCAGGTATTCGCTCAAGTACCGGAGGATGTTGTCGCCCAAGCGGTCGAGCGGTAGATCGCCCTGCATCAGCCCGCTCAAGTTGAGCTGCCCGGTCCGCAGCCACGACTCGCGCTGGCGCGCGCTGAATTCCCGGGAGGCGATCGTGGCCGCGACGGCGATCAAGAAGAGCAGCACCACGGAGCCGCCCGAGGTCACCGCGAAGGAAAAGCTGGCGGCCTTACGCCACTCCTGCGCCCGCTGGGCAATCAGCTGGCGCTCCTGATTCTGCATTTCATCGACCACCAGCCGAATCCGGTCCATTGCGCTCTTGCCCCGGTCGGTGAGCACGATCGCGAGCGCCGCGTCGGCCTTGCCCGCGCGCTTGAGCTCGACGGTCTCGTTCAGCTCTTGGATCTTGTCGGCCGCCAGAGTCTGCAGGCCCTCGAGCCGGCCGCGCTGCGCCGGGTCATCGCCGAGGAGCGCACGCAAACGGGCAAGCTCCGCCGGCATGGACTCTTTCGCGGCAAGGAATGGCTCCAGGTAGCTCTCGCGGTCCGTCAGCATGAATCCGCGCTGGCCGGTCTCCGCGTCCTTGAGCGTGGAGATGAGGGACTGGATCTGCGCCAGGACTTCGACGGCCCGCGTCAGGCTCCCCGCGGCTCTTTCCGTAGCGTTGAGCGAGTCGTAGGAGAGAACCGCGATGACTATCACCGCCGCGATGGCGACCAGGAATCCCGCGAACGTGCGCGGCTCCATCGTGAACCGGATCTCGTCTCGGCCGACCAGGGTGGAAGAGCGCGAGCTTGGCATGGGTCAGCGAGCGGCCCCTCGGGGTGCACTCAATTCGGTCGATCCTTCAGGGACATTCGATTTTGATTCTGCCACGAGTCCCTACGCGAGATGAACGAACATCGCGTGCAGGAATCGGCCTACACGAGGTGCGGCGGTGTGCGAGAAGTCTGCGGCGCGCGTGATCCAACGGTGGGCCGGCCGCGCCGGCCGGCCCACGCCGAGCAGCCGATCAGCTCCGACCGCCCCCCTCGCGTCCCGGGCTCATATCGTCGTGATTCTTGTCGCGGTTGCCGGATTTGCCGTAGTCATCCTGGCCGCCGGTTCGATCACGCTGTTGGCCGCCTTGCTGTTGACCGCCCTGCCGGCCGCCTTGCTGCCCGCCGCCCGGGCCGCCTTGCTGCCCGCCGCCCGGGCCGCCTTGCTGGCTGCCGCCCTGGCCGCCTTGCTGCCCGCCGCCCTGGTGTTGGCCTCCCTGCGGCTCGCCGGCGGGATCCCTTCTCGGATCGCGTTGCGACTTGTCGCCTTCTTTCGGATTACTCTGCGAAGCGTTGCTATTCGACATGTACATGCCTCCTGTATCCAGCTCCTGGGGAAGGATTCTCCAGGAACCGCTGCAGGATAGGATCCGGCGGCGCGTGGCTTAATCGGTTGCCGCGAGTTTCTTCGGTAAGCATCAGCTGACGGGTGTGGTCCTACCGCGGCCGCCCGCAATCGACCGACAGATCGGCTCGGGGCTTTCGCGCAGATTGGCTCGCGCACGATCGGTGCGAAATGAGAGGCATGCGTGATGCGAGCAAAAATACTTACCTGGATCGGCGCAGCGTCCCTGGCAACGCTTGGCGCGTGCAACAATGCCAAGTCTCCGGACACCGCGGCGCGGGATATCGCGGCGGCGGATCAATCCGCGGCTCGCACAGTAGCCGACGCGCAGCGCGACCAGCAAAAGGACATGAGCGCCGACGCCTATAACGTGGCGGTCGCCCAAGCGGACGGCGACCACAGGGTCGCGCTCCAGAAGTGCGAAACGCTGCAGGGCCACGATCAGCAGCAGTGCAAGGATCAAGCGGACGCCGACTACGAAGCCGCCAAGGCGAACGCCAAGGCCACGAAGGTCGCTCAGCAGCCCTGAGGCGGTGGTCCGGGCGGTGTGCGCCGGGGCGACAACAGGAAACGTGCGGCGGCCGACGCGCCTAGGTCCCTAGATTCAACAGCGCGGCATTACCACCGGTCGCCGTGGTGTTGACGGTCAAGGTTCGTTCACTCGCGAAGCGCGTCACGTAGTGGGGACCGCCCGCTTTGGGGCCCGTGCCGGAAAGACCGCTTCCGCCGAACGGCTGCACGCCGACCACGGCACCGATCATGTTACGGTTCACGTAGGTGTTGCCGATGAAGGTACCCTGGTACACCTGGCGCCAGAACGACTCCAGGCGCGTCTGGACGCCGAGCGTCAGCCCGTAGTTCGTGGCGCGGATCGCGGCGAGCACCTTGTCGACGTCGGCCGATCGGTAGCGCACGACGTGCAGCAAGGGACCGAATTCCTCGCGCGTGAGCTGCTCTACGCGCTTTAACTCGATGAGGTGCGGCGCGACGAAGCTGCCGTGGGCGTGCGAGTCGTCGAGACGGCAAGCCTTGAGAATGCGGGCCTCGCGACGCATGCGCTCGACGTGGCGGTTCAATCCTTCCTGGGCCGCCACGCTGATCACCGGCCCCACATCGGTGTCGAGATTCGCCGGATCGCCGATCACCAGCTCGTCCATGGCTCCGGCGATCATCTCCACCACCGTATCGGCGATCTCCTCCTGCAGGAACAGCAAGCGCAGCGCGGAGCAGCGCTGCCCCGCGCTCATGAAAGCGGAGGTCACCACGTCGTCGACCACCTGCTCCGGCAGCGCGGTCGAATCCACCAGCATGGCGTTCAAGCCCCCGGTCTCGGCGATCAACGGCACGATCGCGCCGCCGCGCGCCGCGAGCGACCGGTTGATGGTCAATGCCGTCTCCGTGGAACCCGTCATCGCGACTCCGGAGAGCGCGGCGTGCGCGAACGCTACCTCGCCGAATATGCGGCCCGGCGCCGGCGTCAATTGCAACGCCCCGGGCGAGACGCCGGCCTCGTGCAAGAGCTTGACGAAGCGCGCGGCAATGAGCGGGGTCGGCTCGGCGGGCTTGGCGACGACGCTGTTGCCGGCGGCCAGCGCCGCGGTCACCTGTCCCGCGAATATCGCCAGCGGAAAATTCCAGGGACTGATGCAGGCGAACACGCCGCGTCCGTGCAAGGACAACTCGTTGAGCTCGCCGGTCGGTCCCTCGAGCCGCGTAGGATGCGCGAACTCCTCGCGGGCGCGCAGCGCGTAGTAGCGGCAGAAATCGGCGGCCTCCCGCACTTCCGAGACGGCGTCGAGATACGTTTTGCCCGCCTCGCGCACCAAGAGCTCGTAAAAGTCGATGCGCGATTTTTCCAGCAGTGCGGCCGCGCGGTCGAGGCAGTCCGCGCGAACCGCGCCGCCGAGCCGGTCCCAGGCGCCTTGAGCGCGGCTGCCGGCATCGAACGCCTCGGCGATCTCGGCGGGTGTCGCGTCGCGCGAGTTCCCAACGCTTTCGCGCCGATCGGCTGGGTTGGCGACCGCGTGCCGGCGACCCGGCACCACCGCTCCATTGATGACCGGACCCGCCACGTGCAGGCTCGCGCGGCGGCTGGCGATGTCAGCGCGCAAGCTTTCGAGCGCGGGCAGATCGCCGATGTCGATCCCGATGGAATTGCGCCGGTTCGAATACAGCGCGATCGGATTGGGCAAGCGCGGGTGCGGATAGCTGTCGAGGCGCTCGAGCTCGGTGATCGGATCGCGCACGATATCGACCACCGGGACTTGGCTCTCCATGAAGCGGTTCACGAACGACGTATTTGCGCCGTTCTCGAGCAACCGTCTCACCAGGTACGCGAGCAAGTCCTTGTGTTCGCCGACGGGCGCATAGACGCGCACCGGGGGGAAGTTGGCGATCTGGCGCGCGGCTTCCGCGTACAAGAGCCGGCCCATGCCGTGCAGCCGCTGAAATTCGTACACCGCACCCGCGGGAGCAAGCTGGAGGATGGATGCGATGGTGTGGGCGTTGTGGGTCGCGAACTGGGGAAAGATCGCGTCCGTGTGTCTGAACAGCTGGCCGACGCACGCGAGGTACGAGACATCCGTCGTGACCTTGCGCGTGTAGACGGGATACCCTTCCAGGCCGCGCTCCTGCGCACGCTTGATCTCCGTGTCCCAATAAGCGCCCTTCACCAGCCGCACGGTCATCTTCCTGCCGGCCGCTCGCGCCGTCGCGGCGACCCAATCGATGATGTCGAGCGCGCGTTTGGAATAGGCCTGCACGGCCACACCCAAGCCCGGCCACTCGCGCGTGGAGGCGTCGCGCGCCAGCGCATCGATCAGGTCCAACGACAGATCCAGCCGGTCCGCTTCCTCGGCGTCGATCGTGAGCTGGATGCCCGACGCCGCCGCACGCCGGGCGAGCGCGAGGGACTTCGGCACCAAGCGCTCCAAAACACGCGCGCCGTGCAACGGCGAATAGCGCGGCTCGAGCGCCGAGAGCTTGATGGAGATGCTCGAACGCTCGTGCGGGCGCCGACCGGCGCCGGTCGTGCCGATGACATCGATGGCGTGCTCGTACGACCTAAGGTACCGGTCGGCATCCGTCAGGGTGCGCGCGCCCTCGCCCAGCATATCGAAGGAGCACAAGCCGACTTCGGGCTCGCGCGCGCTGCGCTCCTGCGCCTCTTCGATGCTGCGCCCGACCACGAACTCGCCGCCGATGATGCGCATCGCGCGCCGCACGGCGAGGCGCACCAGGGGCTCGCCCGCCTTGCGGGTCAGCTTGACTATCCATCCGGCCGCATCGTATTTGATCGCCGGATCGAGATCGAGGATCCCGCCGGTCAGCATCAGCCCCCAGGTCGAGGCGTTCACGAACAGCGATTCGGATTTTCCGGCATGCGCCGCCCAGTCGCCGCCGGCGAGCTGCTCGGCGATCAGCCGATCCGCGGTCGCGTCGTCGGGAATGCGCAGGAGTGCCTCGGCAATGCACATGAGCGCGATGCCTTCCTGATTCGATAGGCCGAACTCCTGCAGGAAAGCGTCGAGGAACGGACGCTCCTCGCGGCGCGCCCGGGCACCCTCCACCAGTGCGACGCCCAGGGAGACCGCGCGGTGACGCGCCCCGCCGGTGAGCTCCAACTCGTGCAGCAAGCGCTTCACCGCCTGATCTTCCGGCCATAACGCGTGCTCGCGTGCGGCTGCCCGCAGCGGCTGCGGAGAAAGGTTGGCGGGATAGTCATTCACGCTGGCGGCCATAGGAGATTTCCTCGGTCGATGCACGGGTAGTATCAGCAAGGATGGGCGGGAACGCCAGCGGCGGCCTTTGCGTTCGTCGCCGTTCCTCGACGTGACTTATGAGATTGCGGCGCCGATGCGCCGGGCGCCGATGCGCCGGGCGTCCGGCGAAGGGCGCGCGCGTACGCGGCCGGATACCGGCGCCGGGGGACGCATGAGCGTGCTCTTGCCGAACAGCGACTCCACCAAGTCCACGGCGAGCGCAGCCGTCTTGTTGCGCACGTCCAGGGCCGGATTGAGCTCCATGATGTCGAGCGAGCCCAGAAGACCGGTATCGGCGATCATCTCCATGCACAATTGCGCTTCCCGATAGGACATGCCGCCGGCAACGGTGGTGCCGACGCCGGGCGCGATCTCCGGATCGAGGAAATCGACGTCGAAGCTCACGTGCAGGTGCGTGTCCGGCCCGAGATCCTCGAGCGCGATTTGCATGGCCTTCCTCACGCCCATCTCATCGATGTAGCGCATGTCGAATACGGCGAGTTCCTGGTCGTAGATGAAGCGTCTCTCGCCCGGATCGACGCTGCGGATTCCGACCTGGCGAACCCACTGCGGCTCGATCGCCGGAACTTCGCCGCCGATCTGCGTCAGCTCCTCTGGACCGTACCCGCACAAGCAGGCTACGGGCATGCCGTGCAGGCTTCCGCTGGGGCTCAGCTCGCGCGTATTGAAATCGGCATGCGCGTCGAGCCATACGACGCGCAACCGTCGCTGGGCCTCGCGGCAGCGGCGCGCAACCGCGGCGATGGAGCCGATGGAGAGGCTGTGATCGCCTCCCAGGAGGATCGGCAAGCGCTCCGCCGCGAGCTCGCGGTACACGGCGCCGTACACCGCCCGATTCCACACCGCCACCTCGTCGAGGTTCCGGTAGCCCGCGACCGGGCCGTGTCCGGGATTCGGCGGTCCGCTCACATTGCCGCAATCCTTGACGTCGACGCTTAGGCTCGCGAGCGCGGCGCCAAGACCCGCGACGCGCAGCGCCTCCGGGCCCATGGACGCGCCCCGATCGCTCGCACCCACGTCGGTCGGCGCTCCGATGAGGCTCACCGCGGGCTGGGCGGCCGTCATGCGAGCTCCCGCCTCGCGGGGCGGATGCACGCGGCGCCGAGCTTCAACCCACCGAACAGATCCTTGGGGTCGTCGAGCTCGGGAACGAGGTCGATCGCTTCCGCATCGCCCGACTCGCAGTTAAGTCGATGCAGATAGCGCAGCGACGAGAAGTCGTTCAGCGCGAACCCGACCGAGTCGAAGATCGAGACCTCGTGCTCGGCGGCGCGGCCGTGCACCTTGCCCGACACCACGTCCGCGAGCTCGGCGACGCGCGTGGACGGGTCGAGCTGTTGAATCTCTCCCTCGATCCGCGCCTGCGGCTCGAACTCGACCACGATGCGCGCGTGCGCGCTCCGCAGAATGTCGGCGTGCAGCTCGGTCTTACCGGGGCAGTCGCCGCCGACCGCGTTCAAGTGCATGCCGGGTTCGATCATGTCGGGAGTGAGGATGAGGGCGCTGCGCTTGTCGGCCGTTATCGTCGTGACGATGTCCGCACCGCGCACCGCCTCGCGCGTGTCGGCACACGAGCGCACTTCAAGACCTGCCAGACGCGAGGCTTCGAGATTGAGCTTGAGCTTGGCGGTGGCGTCGCGGTCGGTATCGAACAAGCGCAATTCCCGGATGCCGAGCGTGTGATGAAATGCGATCGCTTGAAATTCGCTTTGGGCGCCGTTGCCGATCAAGGCCATGACGCGGCTCCCGGTGCGCGCCATGCGGCGCGCGGCCAACGCCGAGATCGCCGCGGTACGCAGCGCCGTGACGAACGTCATCTCGGAGAGCAGGAGCGGATAGCCCGTCGCGACGTCGGACAGCACGCCGAAGGCGGTCACCGTGAGCAAACCCGCGGCGGTATTCTTCGGATGGCCGTTCACGTACTTGAACGAATACAACCGGCCGTCGCTCGTCGGCATGAGCTCGATCACTCCCTGGCGCGAGTGACTGGCGTGACGCGGCGACTTCTCGAACTCACTCCACCGCAGGTAATCCCTTTCGATCTCGCCGGCCAGCGCCTCCATGAAGCGGGCCACCCCGACGCGCGCAACCAATTCCCGCACGCGCGCAGTGCCAATGTATTGAACCATGACTCCCCCTCGGCCCGATCTGGACTGTGCGCCAGTCTGCTGGGCGCCCGCGCTAATTAATAGCCAGAAGATTGCTCAAAAAGACCTTATAATTGAGCATATCGTCAGTCATTATTGGCACTATGATGGATACCACCGACCGCCGGTTGCTTTCCCTGCTGCGCGACAACGCCCGGATGTCGGTCGCCGCGATGGCCAAATCGTTGGGTGTATCGCGCGGCACGGTCCAAAATCGCCTCGCCCGGCTGGAAGCCGACGGCACCGTGCTCGGGTACACCGTGAGGCTCAAAAACGCAGCGGACGATGAGCGCATCCGCGCTTTCATGACGGTGGCGGTCGAGGGTAATCGCACCGATGAGGTACTGAAGGCGCTGCGCGGCGACCCCGCCGTCTGCGCCTTGCACACGACCAACGGCCGCTGGGACATTGTGGCCGAATTGCGCACCGAGAGCCTCGAAGCCGTCGACAAGGTGCTTGGGCGTATCCGCCAGATCGACGGGATCTCCAGCACCGAGACGAGCCTGCTCCTGTCGACGCATAAATATTGAGCGAAAGGCCGGCGCCGCGCCCGCCCGCGAGCGCGCGAGCGCGCGAGCGAACTTACTCGGGGAGATTCGCCAAGAACACCGCCGCAATCTGCGGGGCTTGCGAACCCCCGCCCCGCGCGACACGCAGCGTGAGCTCACTGCCTCCCGGTATCACCGCGAGGTCCCAGGCTTCGAGCGCCACCCGCTCGCTGCCACGGGAGATTTCCACGGCGGCGTCGATGGGAAACGCGAGTGTGGCTCGACCGGCGGGGGCCGCGGGCAGCGTCAGCGATTCGAAGCGCGCCACCTGTGCGCTCACCCCGGGTAACGCCTTCGCCGCGATGAGATTCAGGTCGACGCAAGGTCCGCCAACGAGATCGCACTGGGCGGCGAGCGCGCCGTCGAATTCCGCCATGTCGCCGACTGCGCGCAGCGCGCGCACCGCGCCGTTGGCGAAACGCAGCGCGACCCCGCCGCCTTTCAATAGGATCATCTTCCGGTCGTAGCCCGAGAAATCGGAAAAGGGGCCGGAGGCATCGATCCGCGCGACGCTCACGCGCCAACGGAAAGGATCGCCGTTTGCGGGCACGCGGATAGCCTCGTGGGTGATACCGCCGCCGTTCTTCCAAGGCACCGCCTTGAAGGAGGCCTGCCGAACGATGCGCATGTGCGAAGATGATACCGGACTTATGAGAGCGGAATACGACGTGCTGATCGTGGGAGCGGGCGCCGCGGGTCTTGCCGCCGGCCGCGCGCTTGCGGCCGCGGGACTACGGACGGCGATCCTCGAGGCGCGCGAGCGCGTGGGCGGCCGAATCTTGACCGAGCACGTCGCCTGCGCCGCCGGACCGATTCCTGTCGAGTTGGGCGCGGAATTCATTCATGGGCTGCCGAAATCGAGCTGGGACATCGTGGGCGAAGCGGGGCTCGCAGCCTACGAGCTCGCCGGGTCAGACCTCGTCTATGCGAACGGCAGGCTCGGCGCCCCCGGACGCGAACACGGCTCGACGCACCGGGTGCTCGAAGACATGATCGAGTGGCTGGCGCAACAGTCCCCCGGCTTTGACATGAGCTTCGCCGGCTACTTGCGGGCGAGGGCGATCGAGGAGTCGATCGGGGAGCCTGCGGCGCGATTCGTGGAAGGATTCAACGCTGCCGACCGTCATCGGATCGGCATCGCCGCGCTCGCCACGCAGCAGCGCGCGGAGGATCTCATCGACACCGACCGCCTGTTCCGCCTTCGCGGAGGTTACCACGCGCTTCCGCAGTTCTTGGCCGATCAGTTCGTACGCTCCGGCGGAGAGCTCGTACTCGCCGCGCCCGTGCATCGAGTCGCGTGGGGCCGCGGGTCTGTCGCGCTGTCGGTAGGCGCCGGCGGAGCGAGCCGCGAGCTGCATGCGAGCCGCGCGCTCATCACGGCGCCGCTGGGAGTGCTGCAGGCCGGAGCCATCGAATTCGCGCCGCTGCCAGGGGAAATTCTCGAGCAGGCGGCACGGCTGGCGATGGGCGAGGCGGCGCGCATCGTGCTCATCTTCCGCGACCGATTCTGGCGCGAGCCGCCCGCGTGCGCCGACGCGCTCAGCTTTCTGTTCGCCCCGTCCGAGCTGCCGGCGACGTGGTGGACTCCCATGCCCGATCGCGCTCCGGTGATCACCGGATGGGCGGGAGGTCCGAAGGCTGCCGCGCTTCGCCGCGCGGCGACTCGATCGGCGGCGCTCGCACAGTGCCTCACGACGCTGTCGAAGGTGTTCGGCCTGCCGCGCCCGGAGCTCGATGCGCTCTTGGTGAGTTGGCACTATCACGATTGGTTCGCCGATGCCTATGCGCGCGGCGCGTACAGCTACGTGCCGGCGGGCGCGCTCGATGCGCCCGAGCGGATGACGCATCCGATCGAGGACACCTTGTATTTCGCGGGTGAGCACACCGACGTGACCGGACATTGGGGGACCGTGCACGCAGCGCTCGCGGCGGGATCGCGTGCGGCTGCCGCGATCCTCGCCAGCCCGCGAGCCTGAAGCGCGCCAGGAGCCTATATCAAGTACCCAGGCAGGCTCGCAGCGCGGCGCCCGTGCCGCTCTGCTATATTTCTCGAGGCGCCGGCGGGGCCGCCGGCACTTCGCGAGTCGCGGGAGTCTGTAGGCCCGGGGCCGCATCGCGTGCCGTAACCGGTGGCGGCGCCGGCCGGCCCAGTCCTACATACGGTGCCGCCGGGGGGCGACAGCCGGCAGTGGAATGCAACTCTATGCTCGACATCCGCTCGAGAACTCGCCTCGCCCGACACCGCCAAGGAGCAATAGCGCATGACCGAAGGCCCGTCGCCTTGTTGACCGAACACGATATCTATCTGTTCCGCGAGGGGACGCATGGGGAGCTGTACGAAAAGCTCGGGTGCCACATCCTGGAAGGCGGCGGTGCGTCGTTTCGCGTGTGGGCTCCGAACGCGGCCCGCGTGTCGGTCATCGGTGACTGGAACGGCTGGGGCACCGGCGATGCCCTCGCTCCCCGCTGGGACGGATCGGGAATCTGGGAGTGCGTCGTGCCGCAGGCGCAACGCGGCCAGGCCTACAAATACCGCATCACCTCGCGGGTCAACGATTTCACCGTGGAGAAAGCCGA
>JBEKVP010000036.1:0-11410 GCA_049513935.1 Steroidobacteraceae bacterium | reverse complement strand
ATGCAGACGGCGTTCGTGCCGCTTTCGTGCCGGTCGGGCGCGATCGCGATCCCGGTGCGCCGTGCCGCCCGGAGCATCTCGCGTACGTCGCGCACGCACACGAGCGGCAGATCGGCAGGCAGGATCAGCACGGTGCTCGCGCCTGCGGCAAAGGCGTGGCTGACCGCCGACTCCAACCCCGCGTTCAGATCGCCGCCGCAGTCATCGAGCCGAAGCACATCGTCGGCGACCTCGTCGCGTTCGCTCGTCACCAGGGCGATGTGCCGGATGGCCGGCGTGGCGCGCAGCGTCGCAAGCACGTGCCCGAGCATCGAGCGCACCAGCGCGAGGCGCTGCGCCGGCGCAAGCACCGAGGCGAGGCGGGTTTTGCACAGCGCGCGCGGCTTGATCGGAACGAGCGCCCAGGTGCTCATGGGTTCAGCGTCCCACGGGGTAGAAGATGGACTTCTCTTGAGTAAACTCTTTCAGCCATTCTGCTCCGTACTCTCGTCCAATGCCCGAGCGCTTGTAGCCGCCGATGGGCGCGTACGACATCTTGCCGGAGCCGCCGTTGATGTAGACGCTCCCGGCGCGGATCTTCAACGACATGTCGTACGCCGTTGCGGCATCGGCACTCACAATGCCGCCATTGAGCCCATAGCGCGAGTCGTTGGCGATTGCGATCGCTTCCTCGTCGCTGTCGAACCCAATGGTAACTCCGACCGGACCAAAGATCTCCTCCTGAGCGATCGTCATGCGATTCTTAACGTCGTCGAACAGCGTGATATCGACGAAGAACCCCTTGCGCAAGTGCGCCGGGCGGCCGCCTCCGCAGACCAAGCGGGCCCCTTCGTCGCGGCCCTTCTGGATCAGCCGCTCGACTTTGCCGCGCTGAGCCTCGCGGATCAGCGGTCCCATGAGCACGGACGCATCGGCCGGATCGCCGATTTTCCACTGACCGGCGACGGCTTTTGCAATTTCGACGAATTGGGCGCGTACGGAATTGTGCACCAGGAGCCGCGTCAGCAGCGCGCAGCCTTGGCCGCAATTGACAGCGAGTCCGGCGACCGCGCCGAGCGCGGCCTGCTCGAGGTCGGCATCGGCGCGCACGATGAGAGCCGATTTGCCTCCGAGCTCCAGATGCACACGCTTCAGAGTGGCAGCGGCTTGCTGCATGATGGCAACACCGACCGCCTCGGATCCCGTGAACGAGACCATGTCGATGTGCGGGTGCGCGCTCAGCAGCGCGCCCGCCTCCACGCCGCCGGTGACGATATTGAGCACGCCCTTCGGCAGTCCGATCTCATCGGCTATCTCGCCGAACAGCAGCGCGGAGTAGGGTGTGAACGGCGAGGGTTTGAGCACCAGCGTGTTTCCGGCGAGCAGCGCCGGAACGATCTTGGCCAGGTTCAGCAAGAAGGGAAAGTTGTAGCCGGTGATCCCGGCGACGACCCCGATCGGCTCACGGATCACGCTGCCGCCGCCGAGAATTCTCGGCCCCGCCGGATTCATCGGATTCGGTGTCGCCTCGAGCGGCAGGTAGCGGCGATCGTCCGATGCGGACTGCGCGAGCGCACTGGCGAAGTGGCCGAGCGGCGCATCGACCTGCATCGCATTCGTTATTCCCTGGGCGCAGCCGACCTCCGCGACGATCAGCTCGCGAATCTGACCGCGCCTCGCCACGAGCGCAGCATGCATTCGGCTCATGATCGAGGCGCGCTCTGCCATGGTCAGGTTCGGCCACGGCCCCCGGTCGAACGCCGAGCGCGCCGCCTCGATGGCCGCGCGGGCTGCGGCCGCATCGCCGAACGGCGCACGGCCGATCACCACCTCGGTGGCGGGATTCAATACGGGATCGGAGTCGCCGGCCTTCTCCCAGCGTCCGTCGATATAGAGCTTATCGATATGAGTGTATGGAGCAGTCGACACGGAGCTCCCCAGCGCTCAGGCCGCGCGGGCCAAACCGGTACGAGTCTGGCGAATGAGCTCGGCGGCGCGCAGTCCGATCACCATTGCCGGTGCATTGGTGTTGCCGGACACGAGCGTCGGCATGATCGAGGTATCCGCAACGCGCACGTTCTCGATGCCCCTCAAGCGGAGCTGTGGATCGAGCGGAGCGTCCGTGTCGCCGCCCATGCGCACCGTGCCGCACACGTGGAAGGCCGTGGAGCCAAAGCGCAGGAATGCGTCGATGATCTGCTCATCGGACTGGTATGTCGGGCCGGGCGTGATCTCGGACTTGATCCACGGCGCGAGCGCCGGCTGCCTCGCGAGGCGCCGGATCCAGTGAAACAACGAGATCGACGAGCGGACATCGGCGTCGGCAGTCAACTGATTCGCGTTGATATAGGGGCGCACGGCCGGGTCCGGCGACTTGATCCGCACCAGGCCGCGGCTCTCGGGGCGCATGAAGTAGCCGCCGATCGACATACCCGGTTCCTTGTCGATGTTCACCGCCTTGCCCGAAACACTCATGGAGTACAAGCCTACGCCGATCTGGGCGTCGGGCCGGTCGAGATCCGCACGGGTCTTGACGAAGCCGCCGACCTCGTGGGCGGAATGCGTGAGCGGTCCCTTGGAGCGCAGGGTGTAGCTCACCAACGAGCGCAGCAGCCCCATTCCGCTCAAGCGGGCATTGAGACTCCCGCCGGTCACGCGGTACTGCATCGCCAGATAGCGGTGCTCCCGCAGGTTGCTGCCGATGCCCGGTACGTCGAGCACCACCGGTATGGCATGAGAGCGCAAGAGCTCGGCCGGACCGATACCGGAGAGCTGCAACAGCTTCGGCGATTCGATGGCGCCGGCAGCCAGGATCAATTCCCCGGCCAGCGGGACGCGGCGCACGCCGTCCCGGTCCTTGATTGCGATGGCGATTGCGCGCCGATCCTGAAACTCGATTCGCTGCACATCGGTGTCGGTGAGCACATCGAGATTCGCGCGGCCGCGCGCCGGCGTCAGGAATGCACGGGCCGCGCTGTAGCGCTTGCCCCGGTACGTCGTAACCGTTTGATACCCCATGCCGCCGTTCGCCACCGTCTGGATGTCGTTCACGTCGGCGACCCGAGGCGTACCCGCCTGGACCGCCGCTTCGAGCACCGCTTCGCACAGAGGGTCGCCCGATGGATGGACGCTCACTCGCAAGGGTCCGCCCGTCCCGCGCCAGAGCGACGCGCCGAGCTCATGATCCTCCATCGCGACGAAGTGCGGCCCAAGGTCCCGCCAGCCCCACCCAGCGCACCCCATCGCTTCCCAATTGTCATAGTCGGCCGGGGCGCCGCGCACATAGACGGTGCCGTTGACCGAGCTCGAGCCGCCGAGGGTCCGGCCCTTGAGCCAGATCTCGGGCGCCAACCCGGGCTGCGGCAACGCTTCATAGTCCCACACGTGCGGGTTGCCGGGTGCAAGCAACTTGCCGATGCCGCGCGGCATCGCGATCAGAGGGCTCGTGTCGGAGGGCCCGCTCTCGATCAATAGCACCGTGAGCGCTCGGTCTTCCGACAGGCGATTCGCCAGGGCGCACCCGGCGGAGCCGGCGCCGACGATGACGTAGTCGTATCGATTCTGCAAAGGCGACTCCGGGGCGCACGGGCGCCGCGCACACGAGGCGGATCCCGCGTTTGACGACCCGGGCATTAGATCCTGCCGGCGCCGCCGCTCAAACCTATCTTTCGGGAGGTGCCCGCGTCTGGTAAAAGCCCAACCTTAGCACCCGCGATCCCACGAGGAGATGACGATGACGCGATCCCCGCTCGATCTCGGCGCTTACGCGCTCCCGGGGCGGGTCGCCGATCCGCGGCCCGGCCTCGAGCAAGCCGTTGCCGGCGAGGCGCTGGGCCTCGGGAGCATCTGGGTGGCGGAGCGCTGGGAGAAGAAAGAGATTGCCGCCACTCTCGGCGCGCTGACCCAAAAGACAGAGCGCGTGAAGCTCGTGGCCGGCATGACGCATTTCGGGACCCGACACCCTATTGTCCTCGCCGGGATGGCGTCGACGCTGCAAGCACTGTCCGGCAACCGGTTCGTGCTCGGGTTCGGGCGTTCGGTGGCATTTATCTGGAAGAATCTCGGCATTCCGGTGCCGGTGAACGCCGCCATGGCGGACTACGCGAAGATTCTGCGCTCGCTGTGGGCGGGCGAGACGGTCAATTACGAGGGTCCCGCGGGGCGCTATCCGAATATGCGCATGCCCGAGCTTCCGGAGGTGCCGCCGCCCCTGATACTCGCCGCCATCGGGCCGAAGACCCTGGCGCTAGCCGGGGCGCATTTCGACGGCGCGGTGCTGCACCCCTTTCTGACGCCCGCGGGCGTGGCGCGATCCGCCGCCATCGTGCGCCAATCCGCCGAGGAGGCCGGCCGCGATCCAGCGGCGGTGAGGATCTACGCGGAGGTGGTGGTCGCGCCCGATGCGAGCGCGGCCGAGATCCTGTCGGCCGTCCAGGTTCGTGCGGTGACTTATTTCACGGTCCGGGATCTTGGCTCGCAGCTGATCGCGATGAACGGGTGGGACCCCGCGCCGATGGAGCAGTTATTGGGGGATCCGCGATTCCTCAATATCGAGGGACAGAAGGGCACCCATGCGGAATTGCGTGAACGGATGAAGGAAGCGATCGCGTTGCTGCCGCCGCACTGGCTCGAGGAGGGGGCGGCGGCAGGCAGCTCGCTAGCCGTCGCGCGGCGATTGTTGGAATACCGCGATGCCGGCGCCGACGAAATCGTGCTGCACGGGACCACTCCGGAGCGGCTCGGCCCTCTGGTGCGATCGTATGGCCAACTCTGAATTACCGTCCGCGCGCCCTTTGTCCCTGGAGAGCGCACGCCGCGCGCTCACCCCGTGGCTTGCCGCGCGGCTCGAGTCCCCGGATCTGCAGATCGCCGCGTGGCGCTCCGCCGGCGCGGGCAATTCGGCCGATACTTTCTTTGCGACCGTGACCGGACACCTCGAGAGCGCAGCGCGAGAGATGCGCCTGGTGATTCGGCGCCAGAACCTCGGCAGCGATATCTTCCTCGAATCGGACCTCCGTCTGCCGACACGCGTGATGGCAGCGGTCGCCGCGCATCCCGCCGGGGCGGGGATCCCGGTGCCGCGCGTCATCGGTCTGGAGTCGGACGAGAGTCTGATCGGAGCTCCGTTCATGGTGATGGAGCAGCTGCCCGGGCGCATCTTGCCGCAGAGTCCGAACTACAACAAAGAGGGCTGGCTCGCGGAGCTGTCTAAAGAGACCCAGGCGCGCGTCTGGCGCGATTGTGTGGAAATGCTGGCGCGTATTCACAAGCTTCCCGTAGCGGGCCACTTCGGCTTTTTGGAGCAGCCGCAACGCGGCCCTGCACCGTTCGATCAGTATCTCAACTGGATCGAAGAGTGGTACCAATGGGCGAGGGCCGGTCGGCCGCATCGGGTCACCGATGTTGCGATCGAGTATCTCAAAGCCAATCGGCCGCGCGACAGCCGAGTCTCTCTGCTGTGGGGCGATCCTCAACCGACGAATCTCCTGTTCCGTGCCGACGGCACGATCAGCGGCGTCATCGACTGGGAGATGGCGGTCCTCGGGCCGCCCGAGGCGGACCTCGCCTGGTGGCTGTTCTTTGACGATTTATTCAGCAAGGGCATGGGCGTGCCGCGCCTCGCGGGGCTGCCGGAACGCGCCGTGTGCATCAAATGGTACGAGGCCGCGCTCGGCCGTCCGGTCGAGAACCTGGCCTACTACGACATTCTCGCGGCGTTTCGAATGGCGATCGTCGGCATGCGCTCCGCGGATCGGCAGATTCAGCGCGGCCGCATACCCGCGACCACCACGGCCCGCGAGAATGCGCCGATCGTGCGGCTGCTCGCGGGATTGCTCGGCGAACCGCTTCCGGAAGTGGGGGCGGATTTCGCCCAGCTCATGGCTGCGCTGGGGATGGAGGCATCGCTCGCGAAGGGCGAGACGCGTTGACCGACTGCGCCACGCCCGTGCCCCAGCTATGCAGTCGCTGCCAGAATAACGCGCGGGTGTGCGCGAAGTTGTGCATGTGCCCCATGCGGGGACACACGTACACGGTGATGTCACGCGCGCTCTGGTACGCCGTCGGCTCTGCCGGCGGATCGGGCACGACGTCGCGCTCGCCGACCGCCACGAGCACCGGCACCCCGATTGATGCCGCCTCGCTCGCCACGACCCCGGGCGCCACCATATAGATACCGCACGGCGGGGTGGTCGCCGAGCGCCAGGGCGGCAGCGGCGATGCCTTGCCTGCGGCCGCGGCCATGTCGAGCGCGACGATGTCGGCGGGTTCATCGTCGTAATGGAACGGCCATTGGAACGGATGTTCCGCGGCGGCGGCCGCGGCTCGGATCGAGTCCGCGTCGCCAAGCACCGCCCCTTCCGCGGCCGCCATCGCGGCACGGTTCAAGATGAGTGGATTGTCGAGCGAGCTGTTCCGCGGGATCCACGGCCATACGGAGGCCGGCCGGCCCGGTCGCGTCGGCACCACCGTGTGGATGGCACTGAACCCGAGTATGGCGACACCGTCGAAGGTGCCGTGCCGGGCCTGAGTGATCACGGTAAAGCACCCACCCATGGACTGGCCGATGCCCAGCTTCGTCGCGCCCGTCACGGGCGGGACCCGCTGGGAGAGCGTGCCGCTCTCCAGCCGCCGCATCACGGCGCGCACGGTTGCATCGTTGGCCGCCGCGGCACTCTCGAGCGTGAGGCGGTTGCCTTCAGGAATCGTCGAGTCGCCGAAGCCCAGATGATCGCAGGCCACGAAGATCCATCCGCGATCGCAATGAAAGCCGGCCTCCCCGCCGCCCGAGCCGTCCGGCATGTCGAAGGAATAATAGCGTCGGCAATACCCGCCGCCCGGAAAAGCAAAGCACACCACCGGCGGGTCTGCCAGCCTGCCCTCATCGGGCAGGTGGATCGTCACCGCGGTATGCGCCGCGATTCCGAGCCCGGCCGCACTCGAAACGTCGATGGTAAGGTCGATGGCTGGTTGCATCCCACAATGACCGATGCGCGAAAGTGACGCTCGCGTGCTGAGCAGTGTCATTCCGCGCACGGGCAACCGGCACCTTCCCAAAGATAGGGGCAGGGCCGGCGGCGGGCGCGTAGCGTGCACGCATCAAGGTGAGCGGACCCGCATTTTTGAGGAGAGAGTCAATGAACGCCGCGACCCACGCCGTCAACATCCCGTCCCACGTGCCGCGCGAGCTGGTACGCGACTATCCTTTCGTGCTCGGCGCGACCTGCGATGAGAATCCGTTCGACACCTTGGTTCCCAAAGTGCACGAAGGTCCGGAGGTTTTCTACACGCCTTTCGTGTACCCGGGCAATCGGCCCGCGTGGGTCTTCCGGCGCGCCAAGGATCTTGCTGCGATCTATCAAGACACCGAGCACTTCTCGAACAAGGACTTCGCGCCTTTTGCAAAGCTGCTCGGCGACAGCTGGAACCTTCTGCCCGCCGAGACCGATCCACCGATGCACGCGCTTTACCGCGCGATGGTCAATCCGCTGTTCGCGCCCCGCAAGATGCAGCTCATGGACAACCGCGTGCGCGAGTTCGCCCGCGGCTACATCGCCAAGTTCAAAGATCGCGGCGAGTGCGAATTCATGAGCGAGCTGGCGTTTCGCTTCCCCATCGCGGTGTTTCTCGAATTGATGGCGCTACCGCTCGAGCGCATCGACGAGTTCCTGCAGTGGGAGATGCAGCTCCTGCATTCGGCCGATCTCGAAGTGATCATCGACGGCGTCCGCAAGGTCAAGAACTACTTGATGGGCATCATCGAAGAGCGCCGCGCCCATCCGGGCGAGGACTTCATCTCGTACGGGATCAAGGCGGAGGTGGACGGACGCAAACTGACCCAGGATGAGTTGTTCGGCTTCTGCTTCAACCTATTCATCGGCGGCCTCGACACCGTATCCACCAATATGGGCCTGCACTTCCGGCACCTGGCGGAACATCCGGATCATCAGGAGATTCTGCGCAAGGACCCCTCGAAGATACCGAGCGCCATCGAGGAGCTGCTGCGAGCCTACGCCGCGGTCACGACTTTTCGCACCGTGACCAAGGCGGTGAGCGTCAACGGAGTGCAGCTGATGCCGGGCGACAAGGTTGCCATGGCGACCACGCTCGCGAACCGCGACCCGCAGGCGTTCGAGCGGCCCAACGAGATACTGCTCGACCGCAATCCGCGCCACATCACCTTCGCCACGGGCCCGCATCGCTGTGTCGGTGCGCCCCTCGCCCGCCGTGAGCTGGTGATCGCCATGGAGGAATTCCTGGGCAATATACCGAGCTTTCGAGTCAAGCCCGGCGTGACGATCCGCACCGGCATCGGAATGATGATCGAGCCCGAGACGGTCCCGCTCGTTTGGAAGATCTAGCTCAGGGAGACCTTTGAATGACGGATAGCAGCGACAAGTATGCCGGCTTCCGCCGAGGTCTCGAGGTCATGGAGAAAGTCTATGGCCCCAGCATCAAGAGCATGATGGAGCCGTTGCGCGACGTGCCCTTTCCATCCAAGACGGCTGAAATCCTGTTCGGTGAGATCTGGAATCGGCCGCAGCTTTCGATTCGCGATCGGCGCCTGCTCGTCATCGGCGCGACCGCGATGCTCGGCCGCGCCGATCTGATCGAGCAACAGGTGGCCGGCGCGCTGCTGAACAAGGAGCTGACCGCCGAGCAGCTCGAAGAGGCCGTGCTGCACTTGTGGTTCTATGCCGGAGCGGGAAATACGACCGCGGTCTGGCGCGGGGTTCAGGCGGCGCTGAAGGCGCATGGCGAAGGCTCCGGCCGATGAATCAGCCGACGCCGTCGCTCGATCTGGGCGACCCGCCGCAAGTGGCGGGTGTGTCGCTCGCGGGCAAGACGCCGTACGTCATCAGCGCCGAGGAGAATCGCGCGTTGTGCGAATCCACCGGCGTGCCGCCGGCCGCCGATGGGAGCGCGCATCCGATTTATTTCTACATCGCTACGCAAGTGGGGATGGGCATGACGGTGGCCGGCCTGTGTGCCGCCTGCGACTTCAACGTGGACGACGGCCCGATGATGGCCTCGTCCAAGGTGACGTTCCAGAGGCCGCTGTATACCGGCCAAGCCTATCGGGTCACCGGCCGCATCGTGAGCTTGGTGCGCAAACCGAGCCGCAAGCTCGGGGTGATGGACATGCTGGAGTATCTGCTGGAATTGTCCTTGCCCGACGGCACGCCGGTGCTCAGCACCACCAACGTATGGGTTCTGCCCCGCCGGAAGCTCGCATGAACGCCGGCGACACGCTAAAACCCTTCCGCATCGCCCGTGTCAGCCCCGAGGGCATGAAAGCCTGGGCCAAGTTTCTGCACGACCCGAACCCGATCCATCTGGATCCGGCGGTGGTGAAGGCCAAGGGGCTCGGTGAGCGCGTGATCAATCAGGGTCCGGCGAATCTCGCTTATCTCATCAACATGCTGCAGGCCGCCATTCCGGGCGCATTCATCGAATCCCTGGAGGTGCGCTATGTCGACAATGTCTTCGGAGACGAGGCGGTCGAGGCCGGAGGCACGGTCCGCGACGTCACTCCCGGCCCCTCGAAGCGCCGGATCGCCTGCGATGTGTGGCTGCGCGCCGAGGCACGGCCGGTGCTCACCGGAACCGTGACCGTCGCTATACTGAACTGACTCTGATTACGATCTTCAGGAGAATCGTCATGCCCAGTGGACCCTTCGCTCACGTTTGTATGCTGGTCAAGGATCTCGACAAAGCGGTCGAGGACTGGACCAAAATGCTGCGCATCCTCGATCCGGGACAGCTCGAGGATCCCATCGTCCGCTACGACACCTTCTCGAGCGGCGCCGACGCCGGCATGAAGTGGGCCACGTTCGTGTCGCACCACGCCACCGAGATTCAGTTCATTCAGCCCGCGCCGGGAACGCCGCTCGGCGATCGATTGGAGAAGATGGGCGAGCACGTCCATCACCTGTGCTTTACCACCACCGACGTGCCCGGCACATTGGCGAAGCTATCGAGCGAGGGAATTCAACTCGCCGGAGGGGGGAAGACCTACAACGATCCGGACATGACCTGGCAGAAGTGGGGCTGGGTCTCTCCCAAGAGCGCGCACGGCGTGCTGCTCGAGATCGCCTCGCCCTATGAAAGCCATCAGGACGGCAAGTGGCATCCGGGACCCGGCGTGGACGCGTGAAATTCGATCTGACGCTGCTCAACTCGATGCACGTGGTGGCGATGACCCAGCCCTGGGAGCACGCGCTCGACGGCACTCACATCGCGCGCGCGGCGCGCCTCGCGGACGAATTGGGTTATTGGAAGCTTTTGACCGGAGAGCATTTCATCATCCCGACCTCCCACGTGCCGCTGTCGGGCGATCACTACCTGCATTCGGTCGCGGCATTGTCTTTCGTAGCCAATTCGGCGCCGCGCATGAGGCTTTCCTCTTCGGTGACGATACTGCCCCTGCAGCACCCCATCGTCCAGGCAAAGGCTTGGGCGACGCTCGACTGGTTGAGCGGAGGCCGCGCCGTCGCGCTCGTCGGCGTGGGCTGGCTCGAACAAGAGTATCGAATGCTCAACGTCCCGTTCCACGAGCGCGGCCGCTTGTGCGACGAGTATGTCGCCGCCATGGTCGAGCTCTGGACCAGCGACGCGCCGAGTTTCGAGGGCAGGTACGTGTCGTTCAAGGACGTGGGTTTCGCGCCGAAACCCATGCAAAAGCCGAGCTTGCCGCTGTGGTTCGGCGGCGACGCCGACAACGTGCTCAAGCGCGTGGCGCGCTGGGGAAGCGGCTGGTCGCCCTTCCGCACGCCCCCCGAGAAATTTCCCGAGCGCCTGGATTTCATTCGATCGCAACGCGATTTCCACGGGCGCTCCTTGGAAGTGATGTTCGCCATGTCGATGCTCAACGTCGGCGAGGCGCACGCCGTGACGGGAGATCCGCGCGCACTCGGCCTGTGGGATGCTCAGAAGATCATCGATCAGTGCAACTGGCTCAGAGGCTTAGGGGTCACCGAAGTGGTCGTGCCGCTGCCGCCGCTCGAGGATTTTGAAGCCTATCTGGATCGTCTGCGCTGGGTCGCCGCCGAAGTCATGCCCAAGGTCGATTGACGGCTAGTTCACCGGGCATCGCCATACCTGTTCAACCGTTCGAGAGGCACGATCATGACCGACGTAAGTCTATTTAAATTGAGCCCGGAAAAGCGGGCGGAGATCACCAAGGGTTTGACGCCGAAGCAGACCAAGATGGTGACCCATTGGATGGATCTTCACGAAACCATCAACAAGGGCGACTGGGACGGTATGGACAAGTTCTTCGATACGGAGAAAATGACCTACGCGAATCCGAATCGCCCCGATCTTGGCACGTACAAGCAATGGAAGAGCTCGCCGCAGGGTCTGTACAGGACGTTTCCGCCCTGCCTCTATCGGACCGTCAAGGCCTGGGGGCGCGGAGACGATGAAATCT
>JBEKVP010000035.1:0-11441 GCA_049513935.1 Steroidobacteraceae bacterium | reverse complement strand
CGCTGAATCTCACACGCCCCGATTCGGTCGCCGACTACATCGACACCGGGCACTGGTCCCAGAAGGCGATCGCCGAGGCGCGCCGCTACTGCACGGTGCGCGTTGCCGCGGAGGCGGGCGGCGACGGCATGCGCGTACCGCCGCAAAGCGAGCTCGATCTCGCCCCCGGCGCCGCCACCGTCGCGCTCCTGCCCGCGCTGCGCCTGAAGCGCAATGAAGACCGGCGCCTCAACGCCGGGCATCTGTGGGTGTTCAGCAACGAGGTCGATACCGGGCAAACGCCGCTCAGCAAATTTGAGGCCGGCGAATTGGTGCGCGTTCTCGCCCACAACGACCGGGCGCTCGGGCTGGCTTACGTCAATCCGCACTCGCTCATCAGCGCGCGCCTGCTCGAGACCTGGCAGATCCCGGACGCGGCCTGGTTTCAAGCGCGCATCCGGCGCGCGCTCGAGCTGCGCGAGCGCCTCTACGCCGAGCCTTACTACCGCTTGGTATACGGTGAATCCGACGCCCTACCGGGCCTGGTCATCGACCGCTACGGCCCGAAGTGCGTCGTGCAAATCGGCACGGCCGGGATGGAGCGGAGGAAGCAGGAGATCAGCGAGGCGCTCCACGGGGCGATCGACTGCGAGACGCTCATCTACAAAAACGACGGCGCGGCACGCGAGCTCGAGGGCCTCCCGGCCTATGTCGAGGCCGCCAAGGGCCGGCTCGAGGCGGCGGGGCAGGTGCGCGAGGGCGGCCTCACGTTCAAGGTGCCGCTCGCGGAAGGCCAGAAGACCGGCTGGTTTTTCGATCAGGCTGCCAATCGAGCGGCGTTGACGAAGTACGTGCAGAAGGGCGCTCGAGTGCTCGATGTATTCAGCTATGTCGGCGCGTGGGGCGTGCGCGCGGCGCGCGACGGCGCGGCCGAGGTGACCTGCGTCGACAGCTCCGCCGCGGCGCTCGAGCTGGCGGCCGAGAACGCCGTGCTCAATTCGCTAAAGATCAAGACGAGCAAGGGCGATGGCTTCGACGTGATGGAATCGCTCGGCCACGCGCGCGCGCAATTCGACGTCGTGATCATCGATCCTCCCGCCTTTGCCAAGCGCAAGAAGGATCTTCCGAAGGCGCTGGCCGCCTACCGGCGCTTGAACCAGCTCGCCATGCAGATCCTCGCGCCCGGCGGAATCCTGGTCTCGTGCTCGTGCTCATATCACGTCGATGCGGCCGAGCTCGAGGATGCGATCGCCAAGGCCGCACGGAGCGTGCAGAGGCAGCTGCAGGTTCTCGAGGCGCGCGGCCAGTCGCCGGATCACCCCGTGCATCCCGCGATCCCCGAGACGCGCTATCTCAAGGCCTATTTCTGTCGAGTGAATGACGGTTTAAAGTAGCGCCCATGCTGACCTATCCCCACATCGATCCCATCGCCTTCTCGATCGGCCCATTTTTCGGCTTGGGGCCGCTGCGCGTGCACTGGTACGGCATCATGTACCTGGTCGGGTTCGTGGCGGCTTGGCTCCTGGCGCGCCACCGCGCGCGACGCCCCGGATCGACGTGGACGGCGCTCGATATCGACGACCTCATATTCTACTGCGCCGTCGGCGTCATCGTCGGCGGACGCGTCGGCTGGTGCATCTTCTACGGTCATGACGTGATCGCCGAGCACTGGCTCAACGTCTTTCACATCTGGGACGGCGGCATGTCGTTCCACGGGGGGATGCTCGGCGTCGCCGTCGCCACGCTCATCTTCGCGCGCGTCAAGCGCAAGCATTTCGCGGATGTGCTGGACTTCGTGGCCCCGTTGCCGGGTGTCGGCTTGATGGCCGGCCGGATCGGCAATTTCATCAACGGCGAGCTTTGGGGCAAGCCGACGACGCTGCCTTGGGGGTTTCGGGTGCCGGACGCCGGCGGAGAGCTCGTCGCGCGCCACCCGTCCCAGCTCTATGAGGCCACGCTCGAGGGCTTGGTACTGTTCCTGATTCTGTGGTGGTTTACTTCGAAGCCGCGGCCGCGCTTGGCGCCCACCGGTTTGTTTCTGGCCGTGTACGGCTGCGCTCGATTCGCGGTGGAATGGGTGCGCCTGCCCGATGCCAACATCGGCTATCTCGCGGGCGAGTGGCTGACGATGGGCATGCTGTTGACGATCCCGATGATTCTCGCGGGCGTTTGGATGATGATCTTCGCTTACCGCCGTGCGCAGCCGAGCGGAAACTTGAGCGCAGCCAAGGCCTAGGACCTATTCGGTGCGGCAATACCTGGATTTTCTGCGGCACATACGCGACAGCGGCGCGCGCAAGGGCGACCGCACCGGCACCGGTACCCTGAGCGTATTCGGTTATCAGATGCGCTTCGATTTGCGGGATGGATTTCCGCTGGTGACCACGAAGCAGCTTCATGTGCGCTCCATCGTTCACGAGCTCCTCTGGTTCCTGCGGGGCGATACCAACGTCAAATACCTGCACGATCATCAGGTCACGATCTGGGACGAGTGGGCCGACGAGCGCGGCGATCTCGGCCCGGTGTACGGCAAGCAGTGGCGCAGCTGGCCCACGGCGGACGGCCGCGAGATCGATCAGCTCGCGCGCGTTCTCGAGGAAATCAAGAGAAATCCGAATTCGCGGCGCCTGGTGGTGAGCGCGTGGAACGTGGGCGAGCTCGATCGGATGGCCTTGCTCCCGTGCCACGCGCTGTTTCAGTTCTATGTCGCCGAGGGTCGGTTGTCCTGCCAGCTCTACCAGCGCAGCGCGGATGCCCTGCTCGGTGTACCGTTCAATATCGCGTCCTACGCGCTGCTCACACACATGGTTGCGCAGCAATGCGATCTCGCGCCGGGTGAGTTCGTCTGGACCGGGGGCGATTGCCACCTGTACTTGAACCATCTGGAGCAAACCGATCTTCAGCTGTCCCGGACACCCTATCCCTTGCCCGAACTCGTGATCCGCCGCCGGCCGCCGAGTCTGTTCGAGTATGCGTTCGAGGATTTCGACATCAGAAACTATCGCCACCACGCGGCAATCAAAGCCCCGATTGCCGTTTGAGCGCGCCTTCCGTTCCCTCGCCTCCTTGAGAGCCCCACATGCATAGCGGCCGCCGCAACCCGATGATCGAAGTTCGTCACTCCCCCATTCACGGCTTCGGCGTCTTTGCGCTGCGCAAAATCCGCAAGGGCACCACCGTGATCGAGTACCTGGGCGACCGCGTGAGCCATGGCGAAGCGGATGCCCGCTACGAGGACAAGGATGCGTCGGACAGCCACACGTTCCTCTTTACGGTCGATGCGAGGACCGTGATCGACGCCGGCGTCGACGGCAACGAGGCGCGCTTCATCAATCACGGCTGCGATCCGAACTGCCAAAGCGTCACCTTCAAGAGACGCGTATACATCGAGGCGATTCGCACCATCCAACCTGGCGAGGAGCTGGCTTACGACTACCAGATCCAGCGCGATTCCGACGATGCGCCCGATGTCGACGCGATCTTCGCATGCCGCTGCGGTGCGCCGAACTGCCGCGGCAGCATGTTGGAGCCGCCGAAAAAGCCGCGCGCGGCGAAGCGGCGCCGCGCAGCAGCCGCGCGCAACAAATCGCGGGCGGGCGCGGCGCCGCGCGCGCGCAAAAAGCCCGCACGCCGTGGACGCTGAGGACGCCGGCGCCCTGCTCGAGAGTCTGCGGGCCGAGGGCTTTGCGGTCAGCGATGGATTTCTCACGGCATCTCTACTACACGCGCTGACCCGTTGCGCCGAGATGCGGCGCGAGCGCGGCGATTTCGCGGCGGCGCGTATCGGTGCCGACCGCAAGCTCGAGCGCCGCGAGGAGATCCGCGGCGATTTTACCTGCTGGCTGACGCGGCCGCTGTTCGAGCCCGAGGAGCAAGTGCTCGACGTGCTCGAACTGCTACGCCTCGAGCTGAACCGCGCTGCGATGCTCGGCCTGTTCGATCTCGAGCTGCACTATGCGTGGTATCCGCCGGGTGCGGGATACGCGCGCCATTTCGACCGGCCGGAGAACCGAGCCGCGCGCATCATATCGCTGGTGCTGTATCTCAATGAGGATTGGGGGCCGCTCGACGGCGGCGCGCTCCGATGCTTCGACGGCGTCCAGGCGTTCCGCGATATCGAGCCGATCGGGGGGCGTCTCGTGACCTTTGTCACCGAGGGGCGCGAGCATGCAGTATTGCCCGCGCGGCGGCCCCGCCTGAGTTTGACGGGCTGGTTCCGCGGCCGCGAGGAGCTTCCTCTGCGCTAATACTGTGCGGCCGGTCTTTTGCGACGCCCGCGAACGTGGCACTCCCCTCGCTGCAAGCGCCCAAGGAGCGGCCGCGCAGCCGCAAATTCTGGCACGAATGTTGCTCGGTCTGGCTCGTGTACAATAGCGCGAACGCCGTGGGCGCCGCGCACGACGCTCACTCCCCAACGCCTAAGCTGAAGTCATGCGATTGCCGTCGCTCAAGTTTCTCAAGACATTCCAGATCGCAGCCCGGCTGAAGAGCTTCAAGGCGGCGGCCGAGGAACTCTACGTCACGCCCTCCGCGGTGAGTCATCAGATCAAGGCGCTGGAGGAGCAATTGGGCGTCGCGTTGTTCGAGCGAGGCGTGCGGACGCTCACGCTCACCGACGCCGGCGCGCACTTCCTCGAGCATATCGGCGACATACTCTCCAAGCTCGAGTCGGTCACGGAGCAGCTCAAGGTGCGCTACGGACGCAGCATCATCCGTCTGAACGTGCCGCCGTTCTTCGCGAACGCCTTGCTCTTGCCGCGCCTCGCCTCCTTCACGCAAGCGCGCGAAGAAACCGACATCCGCATCGAGACCTCATCCACCGCCCCGAAGACTCACCCGCCGGAGGCGGATTTGTCGATCGTGGTGGGTACGGGGCCCTGGGACGGTTTCACGGTGCACGAGCTGTTCGCGCAGAGCTTCATCGCGGCATGCTCGCCCAATTTTCTTGCGGAGAATCCCATCGAGACCTACGCGGACTTGAACGGCAAGAACCTGCTGCTGCACGAGGAGCGGCGCGACGCGTGGGAACGCTGGGCCGTCGGGCTCAGGATCGACCCGATCAAGCCCAATCGACTGGTTCGCCTCAACACCATGTCGGCCGTCGTGCTCGCGGCCGAGCAGGGCGTGGGCGTGGCACTGGTGCCCTCGCGGCTGAGCGCCGACCGATTCGCTGCGGGCGGTCTGGTGAAGCTGTTCGAGCAGGAGCTGTCGACGAACGAGAGCTACGTGCTCTTGCACCGGCCGGAGGACGGTAAGCGCGAGGAGCTGCAGGAGCTCACCCGCTGGATCTTGAGCGAGTGCCAGGCGGTCTGAGCCGATCTATCCCCGGGTGTTCAGCTTGACCCAATTCTTCTGGGCGCGCGCCAGAAATGCGCGCGGCGATTCGAGGAAGTAAACCAGAGAGGTCGCGCTCGAAAAGCAGTAGAGTTTCTTGAAGTCCGGATCGATCCAGTTCAGCGAACAGTCGGCCGGAATTTCCGCTCCTGCCGCGAGTCCCACCGGGTCGTCGTTCTTGAACTCGCCGTGCATCGAGCCGCTCGGCGGCGTTGCGGCCTTCCAGATGCCGGCGCGCGCCGCGTCCGATGTCTTGGCTCCGTGCTGGGCGGCGGCTGTAGTGAGATCGATCGGGTCTGATTGCGCAAGCGTTGCCGCGAGCACGGCGCTGCCGGTCGACACGGCGAGCAAAACGGCACGCAGGGCGGGCTTCGAGAGCATGGCGGAATACGTTACCGCAACGCGCGCGCAAAATCCAACGGGCGCCGCGTGAGTCACCCGCAGGTGCCGCGATGCCCGACGCAATTCGGCGATCGAGCCGCGCCGCCACACATGAGCAAAATCGAAACGAGCCGGGATATTTTTCGTTTGTGCCGGTGGGCGGCGGCCCGCTAGGGTGGCGACGGGGCGTTGGTAATCTTTGACCCTCAAGGAATACCATCATGCACATTCGTTATATCGGATCCGCCATCGCCGCTTTGGCAGCTCTGTCTCCCTCGATCTCGAACGCCTTGCCGGACAAGACCTCCTTGGATGCGTGCGTCGCCGCGTTCGAGAAGAGCCTTCCGGACCAGGCTGCGTCGAATCGCGCGTACAAAGTCGTGTTCAACGGCGATCACGGTTCGGGCTCGGTCGCGCAGTATTTCACGAGCTCCTACACGTACGACCTCGCGGCCAACGACGTCAATGGGGCGGTCTTCGCGCGTGCGCGCTGCTCGACCAACAAGAGCGGCGTGGTCACTTCGCTCTCGCCGCTGCCGCTCGCGACTGCGCCGCAAGACCCGGCACTCACCGCGCGGGATTGACAGCGTCCGCGGCCGTGCGGCCGCGGGCTGCGTCCGGCCGCTGGCGGGTTTCGCGCCGCCATCGTATAAGTCGACATGGAAATCGTCGTCGCAGTGGCCGAGAACGACGTCATCGGACGCCGCAATGAGCTTCCGTGGCGGCTGCCCGCGGATCTGCGCCGATTCAAAGCGCTCACCCTCGGTAAGCCCGTGCTCATGGGCCGCAGGACATACGAATCGATCGGCCGGGCGTTGCCGGGTAGGCTCAATCTGGTATTGAGCAAGTCCGCGGACTTCTCACCGGGCGATTGCACGGTCGTTGCCGATCTCGACCAGGCCCGCGAGGCCGCGGGACCGCGCAGCGAGATCATGGTCATCGGCGGTGCGCAGATCTACCGGCAGTGCCTGCCGCTGACCTCGCGCATTCACCTGACGCTGGTGCATACGCGCGTCGAGGACGGCGACACGTTTTTCGACGGCTGGCGCGGCGCCGAGTGGCGCGAATCGCTTCGCGAACGCCATGAGGCGGACGAGAAAAACTCTTGCGCCTACAGCTTCGTCACGCTCGACAGGACGGATAAAGGCTCGAGCCTCGATTCGATCTCGCGCGCAGCGCGCCGGTAGTCGACATCGGCGAGCGTCGCCGCGTTTTCCGTCAGCTCGGCGAGCAGCCGGGTCTGGATCGCGCCACGCTCGAGCGCCGTGCGGTACGGAATCTCGTGGTGGAACATCACCATGGAGTAGCGTGGTATGAATCGCAGCGGGAAGCGCCGCTCGAGATCGAGTGCGAGCGACTGCCGGAGCCTCCACGTCGGATCGGCGACCCGCTCGCGCATTTCGAGATAGTTCTCGAGCGCCATTTCCGCGATGGCATCGGTGTTCGGTTTGCGGCTCGCATAGAACCGCTCGAATATCTCGCCCCAAGCCGTCGAGCGATCCAGGCAGGCGTCGAATTCGACGCAATCCTCGAAGCAGCAATTCATGCCTTGGCCGTGGAACGGCACGATCGCGTGCGCGGCGTCGCCGATGAGCGCCGCCGTGTCCCTTACATGCCATCCGCGCGCGTAGACCGTGCCCAGAGATCCGGTCGGATTGCGCTGGAACTGCGCGACGCAATCCGGCATGAGCTCGCACGCATCGGGAAAATTTTCCGACATGAATCCCTCGACGGCGCGCGCCGTATCGAGGCTCGAGAAGCCGAGCGGTCCGCTCGCCGGCAGGAACAGGGTGGCGGTGAAGCTGCCGTCCTCGTTCGGCAGGGCGATGAGCATGTAGCCGCCGCGCGGCCAGATATGCAGCGCCTCGCGCTCCATGCGATAGGAATTGCCGGGGCCCGCCGGGACCGTGAGCTCCTTGTAGCCGTGCTCGAGGTCCGCTTCGAGCACCTCGATGAGTCCCTGCGCGGCCATGCGCCGGCGCGTCACCGAGCCGGCGCCGTCGGCGGCGAGCAAGGGACGCATCGGAACCTCGATCGCGGCGCCGCTGCGAAGATCCTTGAAGCGTGCGATGCGCGCACCGAAGTCGGCTTCCTCCAGCCGATGCTCGAATCTCGCCTGAACGCCGGGCCGTCCCAGCGCCACCTCGAGGAGCGTCCGATTGAGCTTCGCCCGCGAGATGGAGTAGATGACTTCGTCCGCACGCCGGCCGTAGGGCTGGAGCGAGCCGGATCCGTCCGGTTGATGGACGAAGCGGCCGCGCATGGGGCACAGAGCGCCTTTGATCTCATCGAGGACGCCGGCGAGCGCGAGCGCATGAATGCCGCGGTCGGCGAGCGCCAGGTTGATCGAGCGGCCCGATTGGTCCGCGCCTCGGCGCGGATCGGGCCGGCTGTCGTAGAGCGTCACGCCAATGCCGCGCCGCTCGAGCAGGATTGCAAGCAGCGCGCCGGTGGGTCCGGCGCCGGCAATGGCGACCGATTCGCCCGCGAAATTCATGGAGCGACCGCCCGCTCGAGCGCATCGACCGCGCGCGCGACGTCGCGGAACGAATTGTAAAGCGGAACGGCGGCGAGCCTCAGGGTATCGGGCTCGCGCCAATCTCCGATGACTCCCGCGGCGGTCAGGCGCTCGTAGCATTGCCTGGCCGTGAACCGCGGCAGCAGGAGCCTAAGGCTGAGCTGGCAGCCGCGCTCGGCGTCGCGGCCGGGCGTGATGATCTCGACGTTGCGCGCGAGCCGCGTTTCGATCAGGCGCTGCATGAAGCCGGTGAGGCCTACGGACTTTTCCCGCAGCCGCCTTAAGCCTGCGCGCCCGAAGATCTCGAGCGAGGCGAGCAGCGGCGCCGTCGAAAGCACCGGCGGGTTGCTGACTTGCCAGCCTTCCGCGCCCGCGATGGGGCTGAAGTCGGGATCCATGTCGAATCGCTGCGCTTTGCAATGTCCCCACCAACCGGCGAAGCGCGGCAGATCACGCCGCTTCGCGTGGCGCTCGTGAACAAAGCAGCCGCCGACCGCGCCGGGACCGGCGTTCAGGTATTTGTAGCTGCACCAGACGGCGAAATCCGCGTCCCAATCGTGCAAGCGCAACGGCACGTTGCCGATGGCGTGCGCGAGGTCGACGGCCGCCACTGCCCCGGCCGCGCGCGTCGCGGCGATGAGCGTCGCCAGATCGAAGAGCTGGCCGGTCAAATACTGCACGCCGGGCAGCAGCACCAGCGCGAGCCGCGGACCCTCGCGCTCGATGCAGGCGAGGAGGTCCTCGGTGCGCAGCGTGTGCTCCCCCGGGCGAGGCGCGATCTCGACGAGATGCTCCGCGGGATCGAGTCGGTGAAATTCGAGCTGAGACACGATCGCGTACCGGTCGGACGGAAATGCCGATTTCTCGATGAGCACGCGGTTGCGCACGCCTTGTGGCCTGAAGAAGCTCACCATCATGAGGTGCAGATTCACGGTGAGCGAATTCATGGCGACCACTTCGGTCTCGACGGCGCCCGCGAGCGCGGCCAACCCGTGCGCGGCCCGCTCGTGATACGGGATCCATGGCCGCGCGGCCTCGTGGTGCCCGAGAACGCCCAGCCGCCGCCAATCGGCCAGCTCCTGCGCGACATAGCCTTCGGTCGATTTGGCCTGGAGCCCGAGCGAATGACCGCAGAGATAGATGAGCTTGCGGCCCGCGGCGTCGCGCGGATGGTGGAACTCCGCGGCGAATGGCGCCAGTGCGTCGCGGGCGTCGAGGTCCGCCGCGCTCGCCGCGTCGCGATCGCCCGGGGCTGTCAGGTTCCGCTCGATCGCTGCGGATTCTCTGCGGGAGGCTCGAGCACCGTGCCGCACACGCGGCAGGTCCGGTGCTCGAGGCTCGAGAAGAACCGCGAGAAAATGGCCGGGAGCTGCGTTTCGATGTCGTGAACCGCGACGCGCTCGAGATAAAGCCGCTCGCCGCAGTTCTCGCAGTACCAGGAAAAGCCGTCGAGCTCGTTCGCGCCGCGGCGCCGCTCGACCACAATGCCGACGGTGCCGGCGGGACGCTGCGGAGAATGCGGAACCTCGGCAGGCAGCAAGAACATCTCGCCTGCGCGGATCGGCACATCGACGATCCGCCCGGTTTGAATCGTCTTCAGCACGATGTCTCCCTCGAGCTGAAAAAACAGTTCCGCGCCGGGATCGTGGTGGAAGTCCTTGCGTGAATTCGGGCCGCCCACGGCCATGACGATGAGATCGCCGTCCTCGAATAGGAGCTTGTTGCCGACGGGCGGCACGAGCCGCGCGCGATGCTCGTCGATCCACGTTCGCAGGTCGAAGGGGGGCGAGATGTGCATGCCGCCATTATAGCCGGCCGGGGAAATTTCGGCCGCCGCCGCCAGCCCGGGAAGCGGCATCTCGCCACGGAACCCCTCAGTCCACCTCCGGGTGGCTCTTGCAGGCGATGTGCACCGGCGCCGATGCGGGGGGATCGAGCCGCAACGCCGTCAGGCTCCCGCCCCAGACGCAACCGGTATCGAGGCCGATCACATCCGCGTTCTGGAAGTAACCCAGCGTCGACCAATGGCCGAATACGATTCGCGTTCCACGCCAACGGGCTCCGGCCGCCTCGAACCACGGAATCAAGGCGTCGCGCTGCGCCTTTTTCGGGCTGCCCTTGGCGCGCAGCTCAAAGCGGCCGTCGGGGCCGACGTAGCGCAGGCGCGTGAAGCAATTGACGATGTAGCGCAGGCGCTCCGCCCCCGCGAGCGCGTCGTCCCAGCGATCGGGCTTGTCCCCGTACATCTGCTTGAAGAGCTTTTCCGGATCCAGACGCAAAGCCTGCTCGAACTCGCGCGCGCAGCCGCGCGCCGTCGCAAGGTCCCATTGCGGCGACAGGCCGGCGTGCAGCAAGCACAGATTGAGCGCACGATCCTCCGCGAGCAGCGGCCGGTGCAGGAGCCACTCGAGCAACGCGTCGCGATCGGGCGCTGCCAGAATGTCTGTCAGCGTATCGTCGCTGCGGATGCGCCCGGAGCCGTAGGCGACGGCGAGCAGGTGCAGATCGTGATTGCCCAGGGTCACGGTCGCGCCAGCGTCCAGCGCGCGCACCCGGCGCAGGACCTGGAGCGAGGCGGGGCCGCGATTCACGAGGTCGCCGACGAACCACAGGCGATCCCGGTCCGGGGAGAAGCGAACGGACTTGAGCAACGCGTCGAGTTCGGCGTCGCACCCTTGCACGTCGCCGATTGCGTAGAGCGCCATCTTGAGACAGGCTCCCTCTAGTGCAGAACCCCGGGCATGGCGAGCCGGAACGGCGCGATCGGGGCGTCGAATTGCTGCCCGTTGTCGGCCATCATCTGATAGCTCCCCTGCATGGTGCCGACCGGGGTCTCGATCACTGCGCCGCTCGAATAGCGGAATCCCTGACCCGGCTTGAGGTAAGGCTGTTCGCCGACCACGCCGTCGCCGCGCGTCTCTTTCACGTTGCCGTTGGCGTCGGTGATGATCCAGTGGCGCGTGAGCAGGCGCGCGGGAATCTGGCCTTCGTTGCGGATCGTGATGGTGTACGAGAACACGAAGCGCTTGTCGCGCGGATCGGACTGCTCCTCGATGTAAGCCGTCTCGACCTCTACGCTGATTCGCGGCATGCCGGACTCCGATGTCATGTCGCTTTTCAGCTCAAACGCACGGCCAGCACGTCGCAGTGCGCGGCGTGCAGTACCGTGTCCTCCGTGAAATTGACGAGAATCGCCAAACCATGGCGCTCGCGACTGCCGAGCACGATG
>JBEKVP010000034.1:0-11453 GCA_049513935.1 Steroidobacteraceae bacterium | reverse complement strand
CTGCTCGTAGCTGTTGTTGTCCGCGAGCGGCGAGCGGTAGAACGCGTTCTCGAAATTGGCTTGCGTGTGGGCGCAGCCCAAGAAGTGCTTGCCGGGTCCGACCTCGCGCATCGCATCGAGCGCTTGACCGTTGGCGGACAGGTCCACGCCGGCGAGCAGCGTATGCATCATGCCGGCCTGGTCGGCATCCATGACGAATTTCTCGTAGCCCATCGCGAGGCCGCCCTCGAGCCAGCCGGCGGTGTGCAGCACGAAGTTCACGCCCGCGAGACAGGTGGGGACCAGCGTGTTCGCCGACTCGAACGCCGCTTGCGCGTCGGGAATTTTGGAGGCGCACAAGCTCCCGCCGGAGCGGAACGGAATCCCCAAGCGGCGCGCGAGCGCGGCCATGGAATAGAGAACGAGCGCCGGTTCCGGCGTACCGAACGTGGGCGCCCCCGACTGCATGGAGATGGAGGAAGCGAAGCTGCCGAGGACCACCGGGGCGCCGGGGTTGACCAGCTGCACGAACGCGAGTCCCGCGAGCGCCTCCGCGAGAGTTTGTGCCACGGTGCCCGCCACCGTGACCGGCGACATGGCGCCGGCGAGAATGAAGGGCGTGATGATGAGCGCCTGGTTGGCACGCGCGTAGACCTTCGCGGCGCCGAGCATGGTCGCATCGTAGGTCATGGGCGAGTTGACGTTGATCAGATTGATGATGGCGGTTTTCGGCCGGCCGGTCAGCGGGTCCTCGAGCTCGGAGCCGAACACGATGTTCGCGAGGGCGACGGAGTCTGCGGCGCGCTCGGGAGCGGTGACCGATCCCATGAACGCCTTGTCGCTGTACTTCAGATGGCTGTACACCATGTCGAGGTGGCGCTTGTTGACCGGCAAGTCGACCGGCTCGCAGATCGTCCCGCCGGAGTGGTGCAGCGAGTGCGACATGTAGGCGAGCTTGACGAAGTTGCGAAAATCCTCGATCCGCGCGTAACGCCGGCCCTCGTCGAGATTACGGACGAACGGGGAGCCGTAGGCGGGGGCGAAGACGGTATTCTTGCCGCCGATCAGCACGGAGCGCGCCGGATTGCGGGCGTGCTGGACGAATTCGCGGGGCGCCGTTTTCTGCACGATCGAGCGGCACATGCCGCGCGCGAAATGCACGCGCTCGCCTTTGACATCGGCGCCGGCCGCTTTCCAGATCTGGAGCGCTTCCGGATCGTCCCGGAAGTCGATGCCGATTTCCTCGAGAATGGTGTCGGCGTTATGTTCCATGAGAGCGAGCCCCTCCTCGCTCAGCACCTCGTAGTAAGGGATCTTGCGGGTGATGTAGGGGATGGAGGAGGCAGCGCGCGCGGCGCGCGATGCTCGCTTCGCCTCGCGGCCGCTCGGCCGTCGCGCGTGACTCGTCGGCGTTTGTTGCTCGTCCATCGTCGCTCCGGTCGTTCTATCGGCCAGTATGGTCACAGTCGCCGGAGGCGGCTGATCAATTTGCGTCATGGAATTGTCTCGATGCGACGTCTCCGGGTCGGCCTACCGCGATTTGGCTTTCTTCGGTTTCGCCGCCGGCTCCTCATCGACGGCAAAGCGCTGCATGCGGCTGATGAGCTCCGGTGGGATCGGCGTTGCGCGCCCGCTGGTCGCGGAAATGAACACGAGTACCTGGCGCACCTTCATGCGAGGCTCGTTCTGATGCGACGCTTCGATGTGCAGCTCGCAGGAGCTGCGGCCGAGTTTCGTCGTCCACAGATTGAAAGTCAGCCGATCGCCGTAGCGGGTCGGATTCGCGAAATCCACCGTGAAATGCACGGACGGCGTCAGGATCTGCTTGTGGTGAAAGAGGCCGGGCGCGCTCGCCGCGAGGCCGTCCTCGAACCAATCCTCGACGAAGTCGCTGATCATCTCGAAGTAGCGCGGATAAAATACCCAGCCGGCGGCGTCGCAGTGACCGAAGCGAACGAGGATTTCGCGCTGAAACGCAGCCATGGCCATCGCTCCTATTGCGGAGGTGAAAGTAAAGCGTCAATCTCGATCGGAACGAGGCGGGTCATCGGGACGGCGGGTCGTCGTGGCGGCGCGGGTCATCGGGACGGCGCGAATCTCGCGCAATCTTGGGAACGGCCGCGTCCAGGCAATCCCAGGGCTGCGCGCTCGCGACCCACATGTCCCGCTGCGGCTCGAACCAGGAGGGATCATCGAGGCTGCCCGCCTTGATGCCGGTAAACTCGCCGCGGCCGGAGCTCGAGGCGAACAGCGGCGATCCGCATTGTGGGCAGAACGAGCGGCGTGCCTCGTTGCCGCTGTCCGCGCGAACCGCGTGAACTTTCGGCTCACCCGCGGTGAGGCGCAAATCGCGTGTATGGACGACCACGGTGGGCGAGTAAGCCCCGCCGCCTGCCCGCTGGCAGTCCCGGCAATGGCAATTGACCATGGCCACGGGCTCGCCGGCGCACTGATAGCGCACCGAGCCGCACAGGCAGCCACCCGTGAAAGTCGCCGTTCTCGCCATACGTTCGCGCCCCTCGAGCTGCGATCCTAGCAGACAGCGGCTCGGCTTCGCACCGCGCGAGAGAATCCCTTGGCCCAGCTTGCGTCGCAAGCTGGGTTAGGGTGCCTCGATGAGACGCATGAGCGTGCTGTTCGCAAAGTGCGCGTCGACGAAATCGGCGAGGCCCTCGAGCGTGTCGTCCAGGGTCGGGGTGTCACGGCCGAAAAGCGCGTGCAGCACGGACGCGCTCTCGAACAACCCGTGCGGATAGAGCGCGAGCGTCTGGCCGCGCTGCCAACCACCGTTTGCCGCGAGTATCGCGCGCGCCGCGGTGGCGGCGTGCGTGGAAGCGTCCGGCAACGTCGTCCCATGACGGATCTCGTAGCCGTCAAACGTGAGGCCGCTCAAGGCGGCCCAGTATCCGGTCAAAGAACCCAGCGTGTATGACTGGTGCCGATACTGTTTCGCCGGCTGAAACACGGTCGAATACGGCAATAATCCGAGGCCCATCGCCTCACCCTCGACGCCGTGCGGATCGCGCAGCTCACGCCCCAGCATCTGCAGGCCGCCGCAGATCGCGAGCAACGGCTTGTCGGCCGCCGCGTGCGCCTCGATGGCCCGATCGAGCCCGCGCGCGCGCAACCAAGCGAGGTCCGCGGCGACGTGCTTGGAGCCCGGGAGGATCAGGACATCGGCCGAGGCGATCGTTTCCGGCCGGCGCGCCCAACTCAAAGAGAGCTCCGGCACGCGTTTCAAGGAGGCGAACTCGTCGAGATTGCTGATGTAGGGGTAAGCGACGATCGCGACCGATACGCCCGATCCCGACGGAACGGCGTCGTAGACCCCGTCTTCCTCGGGCAAGCCGTGATCGCGCCACATCGGCAATACTGCGAGCGTGGGCACACCGGTCAGCGTTTCGAGCCATTGGGGACCCGGTGCCAGTAGAGCCGTGTCGCCGCGGAATTTGTTGAGCACGAAACCCCGGATCAAGGCGCGATGCGGCGCGGGCAGGAGCTGATGGGTGCCGTACAGATGCGCGAAAGCGCCGCCTCGATCGATGTCGCACACGATGAGCGTCGAGGCGCGCGACGCCTCTGCAACGCGCATGTTCACGAGATCCGTGCTCTGCAGATTGATCTCGGCCGGCGACCCGGCGCCCTCGATCACGAGCACCTCGTGCTCCGCCGCGAGCTCATCGAGGCAGCCGCGCACCGTCGGCCACAGGTGCAGGGCGCGCTCGCGCCATTCCATGCGCGACAAGTCGTCACGACGCTGCCCGAGCAGGATCACCTGCGAGTGCGTATCCCACTCGGGCTTGAGCAGGATCGGATTCATGCGCACCTCGGGGACCCGCCGTGCGGCGAGCGCCTGAAAATACTGCGCGCTTCCCATCTCGCCGCCCGCCGCGACACGTGCGTTGTTGCTCATGTTCTGCGCCTTGAACGGCGCGACCTTGAATCCTTGGCGCGCATACCATCGGGCCAATGCCGTGGCGAGCAAGCTCTTGCCGGCGCCGCTGGTCGTGCCGCAAACCATCACCGCGCGCGCGCTCACGGACCGGCCGCGCTCATGGATCGGCACCCGTGAGGAGGGCGGCGATCGCCGGCGGGCAGGAATTGAAATAAGCGTGAAAGTAGCTCGCCGTCAAGGCGCCGACGCGGTACACGGTCTCGCCGGCGCCCCCGCGCGGGTGCGCGACGGTCCGCGCCGTGGCGGTGAGCGGGGTCTCGAACGTCGAATAATGAAAGGTGTGGCCGCGGATCTCGCCGCGCTTCGTGCGCAAGCTCTGCAGTCCGAGGCCGGCAAGACGCGGCTGTAAGCGCGTGCGGCCGGGCAGAAGTCCCGCCATCGGCCACTGCCGACCGGAGCCATCGCTCAGTGACTCGGCGAGCGCCATCATCCCGCCGCATTCGGCGAGAATGGGTACGCCCGCGGCATGCGCCGCGCGAATCGATTCGTGAAAGCGCGCGGCGCCGGACAGCCTCGCGGCATGGAGCTCGGGATAACCGCCCGGGAGGTACACCGCCGAGACGTGCGCGGGTACCGGCTCGTCGGCGAGCGGCGAGAAGAACGAGATCGCGGCGCCCAGGCGGTCGAGACACTCGAGGTTGGCCGGATACAGGAACGCGAACGCAGCATCGCGGGCAACGGCGACGCGCCGACCGGCGAATGCTCGCTCCGCCGCCGCGGCGCGGGTCGATGAGCTCTCGTCTGGAGGCGCCACTCGGCCCTCTGCCCGTGCCGCAGCGTCCGCCGCGATGCGCTCCCAGACTTGCGCATCGAGATCGAGCGATCGTTCGAGCTCGCGCAAGTGCGCGTCGAGATCGGCCGCCTCGCCGGGAAGATTAAGTCCCAGATGGCGCTCTGGAATGGCGGTCGCTTGCCGGGGCAAACTTGCGAGCAGCGGAATGTCCTTGAGTGCCGTCGACAGCATCGCGGCATGGCCGCTGCCGGCCACGCCGTTGGCGATCACGCCGGCCAAGCGAACCGCACCGAAGTCGCGGAGCCCGAGCGCCACCGCGCCCACCGTTTGAGCCATCGCGCCGACATCGATCACTGCCAGGACGCCGAGATCGAACGCGCGGGCGAGATCCGCGGAGGAGGGTATGCCGTCATAGAGCCCCATGACACCCTCGACGAGCACCACGTCGGCGCTGCGCGCAGCCTCGCCGAGGAGCCGGCGGCACTCCGCCTCCCCGACCATCCACAGATCGAGCACATGAACGGGATGCCCGGCGGCGCGCTCGAGGATCAACGCGTCGAGAAAATCGGCGCCGGCTTTGAACACGCGCACCTTACGTCCTTTGCCGAGAAAAAAGCGGGCAAGCGCCGCCGTCGCGGTGGTCTTGCCTTGGCCGGAGGCAATCGCCGACACCAGCAGCGCGGGCGAGCTCATGGAAGACGAGCGGGGTCTGCGACTGCCGCCGCCGCCCTGGCGCCTCTGCCCTCTTCAGTCACGGGCGAGGGCTCGAGCGCGGGCCGCCACAGATGCACGCCCTGGTGCTCCACGACGTTCACCCGCGTCTCGAAGGCCGCGGAAAGCCAGTCGCCGGCGAGCGCGTCGCGGATGGTGCCGTGGCCGATGACGCCGCGGTGTCCAAGTACCACGACGCGGTCGGCGGTGAGCGCCAACGAGAGGTCGTGGATGGCGCTCACGACGCTGACTCCGCAGCGGTGCGCTTGCCCGCGCAGCAGGCGCGCGACATCCTCCTGGTGCGGCGGATCCAAGTGCGTGGTCGGCTCATCGAGCAGCAGAACGGGTGCCTCGACCGCCAGCACACGGGCGAGGTGCACTCGCTGACGTTCGCCGCCGGAGAGAGTCGACAGGCGCCGCTGCGCCCAGGCGAGCGAGCCCGTCGCCATCATCGCGCGCTGCATGGCCGCATCATCGTCGGCCTGTCGGTGCGCAAGCCAGCCGCTGTGCGCGAATCGGCCGAGCGCCACCACCTCGGCCGCCGTCAGGTCGGTGGCGGCCGAGGCTTGCGACAGCCACGCGAGGCGCCGCGCCCGCTCGCGGCGCGGCCAGGCCTGAAGCCTTCGCCCCTGCAGGAAAATGACGCCCGAGTGTGCGGGCTGAAGCCCCGCGAGCGCGCGCAAGAGGGTCGACTTACCGCAGCCATTGGGGCCGACGATGGCGGTCCAGCATCCAGGCTTGAGGTCGAGCGACACATCCTCGAGCACGATGCGCGACCCATAACCGACCGACAGATGGTCGCAGGAGAGAGCCGCGGCCGGTGCGCCGCTCGGCGGCGCGGCGAGCGCGGCGAGCTCGGCGAGCGGCTCAGCCATTGCGGCTCCGGCGCCAGAGTAGAAAGACGAGATAGGAGCCCCCGACACAGGCCGTCACCGCGCCGACCGGGAGCTCCGCGGGGCTGATGATCCAGCGGCTGACGAGATCGGCGGCCTGCAGCAGCGCGCCGCCGCACAGCGGTGCGGCGATCAGCAGCTGTCGATGATTGACCGACAGGGTCTCGCGCACGAGGTGCGGAGCGATGAGACCGACGAAGCCGACCACGCCCACTTGTCCCACCGCCGCAGCGGTCGCGAGCGACACGACGCCGAGCAGCGCCAGCCGGAGCATCGGCAGCGAGAGGCCGAGCGATTGCGCCGTGTCCTCGCCCAAGCTGAGCGCATCGAGGCCCCGGGAGAGCAGCGCCGCCGGCACGACGCACAGGCAGAAGACGCAGCCGAGGAGCGCCGCGGAGGACCAGCTGAGGAAGCCGGTGCTGCCGAACAAAAACGTCTGCACGGTGCGCCAGATCTCGGGCTTGGTGAGCAACAGGAGCTGCGTGATCGCGCCGAGGAGAAACCCAACCACGACACCCGACAAGAGCAGGCTGCGGGTTTGCAGCACGCCGCGCGACAGGCTGATGGTCAACAAGGTGGCACCGGCGGCGCCCACGCAGGCTGCGCCGGTCACCCCGAGCTTGGTGGCCCACGCGAGACCTTCTACCGAAGCGTCCGCCGCGATGAGACTCAAGGTCACGCCGAGCGCGGCGCCCGATGCGGTCCCCAGCAGGTAGGGATCGGCGAGCGGATTACGGAACAAACCCTGGGCGATCGTGCCCGCGAGTCCGAGCAAAGCGCCGGCGAACCAGGCGCCCACCGTGCGCGGCAAGCGGATCTGCCACAGCACCACCGAGGATTGCGCATCGGGCGCGAGGATCCAGCCGATGGAGGTCTCGATGCTCGACGTGCCGACGATCAGGCTGCAAAAAGTGAGGAGCAGCGTGATCGCGAGGCAGCACAAGAGCCAGGTCGCGAGGCGGCGCGCAGCCTCGGTATCGCCGTGCGGCGTGCTCATGTGCATGACCGCGGGGCGCAGCGCACTCATGGGGAGACCCGCTCGAGACACTCTTCGATCGCGCTCATGCCTTCCGCGACCCGCGGACCGGGACGCACGATGGTCGCGTGCACGCTCGGCGCAAACGAACAGATCCGCCGCTCCTTCACCGCGCGGATTCGCTCCCAGCCCGGCCGCTCCGCGAGATGCGGCTCGTCGGTGGGCGAGACAAAAATGACGTCCGGATTGAGGCGCACGACATACTCGGGGTTGAGCTTCGGGAACGGCCCGAGGTCGGGGGTAACGATGTTGCGCGCCCCCAAGCGCGTCAACATCTCGCCGATGAACGAGGCGGGCCCGGCCGCATAGGGCGCTTGGTCGACTTCGAAGTACACCGAGGGACCCGCGCCATGGCGGCGCGAGCGCGCCCGGGCGCCGAGACCGTCCACGGCCGTTTCGATCTCTCGATTGAGCGCCGCCGCACGCTCGGGGACGCCGAGAATCGCACCGACGACCGTGACCACCCGGCCGATCGCCGCGTAGGTCTCCGTGTCGAGCGCAAAGGACTCCACGCCGAGCTCATGCAGCCGGTCGGTGATGCGCTGCGTGCGGCTGAGCAGAACCACGTCCGGAGCGAGTCTCACGATGCTCTCGATCTCCGCATCCTCGAGACCGCCCGTCTTCGGCAGCGCCCTGACCTCGACCGGCCAATCGGAGAAACGGTCCGTCGCCACCAACCGGTTGCAGGCACCGAGAGCGCAGATCGTTTCGGTGAGCGAGGGCAGAAGACTCACGATCCGCTGCGGCGTTCGATCGAAGGTGACCGCGTGCTGCAAGTCGTCGCGCAGCACGAGGGCTTCCGACTCTGCGACGGCCGCGAGGCTCCCGCCGAGGCTGAGCGCGAACGCAGCCGCTCGCATCCACACCGCGGCGCTGCGATGCGCCTTCATGGGACGGCCACGCGCGAATGCGCCGTCTTCAGCGTTAGGGGCAATCCCGCCACCATCAGCACCACTCGATCGCACAGCGCCGCGAGCCGCTGGTGCAACGCGCCGGCCTCATCGCCGAACCGGCGAGCGAGCGCGCTCACCGGAATGATGCCGAAGCCCACTTCGTTGGATATCAAAATGCAATCCGCACCGAGCGCCGGCAAGGTCTCGATCAAGCTCGCCGATTCGCGCCGCAGTGCGCCCTCATCCTCGAGGCAAAGGAGATTGCTGAGCCACAAGGTGAGGCAGTCAACGACGATCACGCGGCCCGGCGCCACCGCCGCACGCAGCGCGGCCGCAAGATGCAGGGGTTCCTCGACGACCGCCCAGTGCGGCGGCCGGTTCGCCCGGTGGGCCTCGATCCGCGCCGCCATTTCCTCATCCTGCGCCGCGCCCGTCGCGATCATCGTGACCGCACCGCCGTGCGCGCGGGCGAGCTCGCCCGCGTAACGGCTCTTGCCGGAGCGCACGCCGCCGAGGATCAGGGTCATTCCCGCCGCTGGATTCATCACGCCCCCACGCTGGCGGCCGGATCCGGACTCTCCTCGAGGAGAATCCGGTGTACGGAGCCGAACGGAATGGGAAAGCTCGCGAAGCTCCCGCCGCTCAGCTCTCCGGTACATGCCAGCGCCACGCGGATGATCCCCGCGTGCGTCACCGCGAGCGCGGCATCCGCGGCGCAATGTCGAAGCGCTCCGGACCATGTCCGCCAGCGGCCCGCGGCCATCGCGGCGGATTCGCCGCCGCCGGGACGGTAGCCCCACACATCAGCGGCCCAGGCATTCAATTCATCGCGAGGTACCGCGTCCCAGGACGCGCCCTCCCAGGCGCCGAAATCCAATTCCACGAGATCGTCGCAGACGAGGGGCTCGCGCGGCATCGCGAGCTCGCGCGCGAGCTCGAGACAACGCGACATCGGACTCGTGAAAACCGGTGCGGCGCCGAGCACCGCGGCGGGAATCCGACCGCGGACGGCGGTCGCCGCGGCGGCGAGCGCATGGGGCTCGACGCGCAGATCCTCGCGCCCGTAGCACAAACCCTCGGCCTCGATCGGCGCGGGATGGCGGATGAGATAGACCTGCATGGGCGTTCAACGCCGCTGGATCGCGGCGAGACCTCCGAGCAGAAAAGCGAGCTCGGCGAGCTGCTGAGCGGCGCCCAGACAATCGCCCGTATAGCCGCCGATCCGCCGCCGAAAATAGCCGCCCGCGAGCAGCGTCGCGAGCGCCGCGGCGACGGCACCGGCGCCCAAGGCTGTGGCGCCCGAGGAGGCTGCGGCACCCGAGGCTGCGGCGCCCCCGGCGGAAAGTGCGGCGTCGCCGCTCCAGCGGGCCCACGCTGCGGCGAGGGGCGCGAAGCCCGCGACGCCGATGAGCCCGCCGAGGATCCACGCTGCGCCCCCGAGGCGGCCGGCGAAGGGCTTCGATTTTGCATCGTCGTCGCCGCGGACGTAGGCCAGTCGCCAGATCAGCGCGACCGAGCACCAGCGGCTCATCGCGTGGGCCGCGACCACGATGAGCGGAAGGACCGTCAAAGGCAGCGCGGCAAGCGCGGTCCATTTGAGCCCGAGCATGAGGAACACGCCGATGGCCCCGTACGCACCGATACGCGAATCCTTCATGATGGCGAGCACGCGGTCGGGCGTGCTACCTCCGCCGAAGCCGTCGCACGCGTCGGCGAATCCGTCCTCGTGGAGCGCGCCGGTCACGGCGGCGGACGCCGCGAGCATGATGCCGATCGACACGCTCGCGGGGAGCCAGCGATTCGAAACCCACCACACGCCGACGTTGATGAGGCCGACCAGAATGCCGACCAGCGGAAAATAGCGCACAGACTGCGACAACGAGCTCGAGTCGAAGTCCCGGACGACGGGCGTCGGCAAGCGCGTCAAGAATTGCGCGGCAGTGAAAAACAGCGCGAGCTGCCGGCTCACGCGATCCTCTCGCTCACCCCGGCGCCTTCGAAGGTAGCCATCTTCGTGAACAGGTCGACCGCGGCCCGCACCACCGAGAGGGCCAGCGCGGCACCGCTTCCCTCGCCGAGGCGCATGCCGAGGTCGAGCAGCGGCTCTGCGCCAAGATGCGCGAGCAGTGCCCGGTGCGCATGCTCCGCGGAGCAATGCCCGAAGACGCAGTAGTCGAGCGCGCGGGGCTCGATGCGTGCCGCGAGCGCCGCGGCGACCGTTACGGTGAATCCATCCACGATGATGAGGTGGCGGCGCGCGGCGGCGCCCAGCAGAGCGCCGACCAGCATGGCAATCTCGTATCCCCCGAACTCGGCGAGAAGCTCCTCGGGCGCTTGCGGCGCCGGCCGGCGCGCGAAGGCCGCGGCCAGAACGTCCCGCTTGCGCCTGAGACCGGCATCGTCGAGACCGGTGCCGCGGCCGATGCAATCCGCCAGCGGCAGACCGGTCAGGCCGTGCATGAGCAGCGCCGCCGAGGCGGTATTGCCGATACCCATCTCGCCCAGAACCACCGTGTTGCCGCGCCGCGGGGTGACCTGATCGATCACCTGGGCTCCGCGCTCGAGCGCTGCCCGGCATTCTCCGGCGGTCATCGCGGCCTCGACGCAGAGGTCGCGCGTGCCGCGGCGCATCTTGGCGCCGATGAGCCTCGGGTGCGGGGCGCAATCGCCGTCGACACCGGCGTCCACGATCCACAGGTCCATGCCTTGAAGCTGCGCGAGCACATTGATGGCGGCGCCGCCGCTCAAGAAATTCTTCACCATCTGCTCGGTGACCGCACGCGGATACGCGCTGACGCCCCGGTCGGCGACGCCGTGATCGCCGGCGAAAACGACCGCGACAGGGTGGGATATTGCGGGGGTAAGGGTTCTCTGCACGGCGCACACTTGCGCCGCGAGCGGCTCGAGTCGGCCGAGCGCACCCAAGGGTTTGGTGAGCGTGTCGAGGCGGCGGTTTGCCGCGGCGCGAATCGCGGCATCCGCCGCGGGAATTGTCGAGGTCATTCCGTTCTCCGCGCCGTGCGCGTGCCGTATCCATGGCAGGGCCGAGGTGGAGACCGACGCGGGAGATGGCGGCGCACACGCCGCCCGTTCCGCACCGAAGTTGCCCACCGCAACGCGTGCCGTCACGTCGCAGGTCGGTATACGGGCTCGTGAACCGTTGATCCCGGCCGAGTCGCCTTCCCACGCCCGTTGCGCAGTGGCACGAAGACTCGCCTTATTCACTTACCGTTGCGGGGGCAGCGCCGGATTT
>JBEKVP010000033.1:0-11683 GCA_049513935.1 Steroidobacteraceae bacterium | reverse complement strand
CAGCGATTCCACGAACGTGTAGGTGAGCGTGCCGTCCGGATTGGTCGCCCGCCACATGAGTCCCTGCATGACGCCCGCGATCCACATGGCGGTCACATAGAGCACCACGCCCACGGTCGATATCCAGAAATGCAGATCGATGAGCTTGACGCTCCACATCTCTTTCTCCCCGTAGAGGCGCGGGATCAGGGAGTACATCGAGCCGATGGTCATGAAAGCCACCCAGCCGAGCGCGCCCGAGTGCACATGACCGATGGTCCAATCGGTGTTGTGCGAGAGCGCGTTGACCGTCTTGATGGACATCATCGGGCCCTCGAAGGTCGCCATGCCGTAGAACGACAGGGAGACGATCAGGAATTTCAGGATCGGATCGGTGCGCAGTTTGTGCCACGCGCCCGAGAGCGTCATGATGCCGTTGATCATTCCGCCCCACGAGGGCGCGAGCAGGATCACCGAGAACACCATGCCGAGCGACTGCACCCAGTCGGGCAGAGTCGTGTATTGCAGGTGGTGCGGGCCCGCCCACATGTAGATGGAGATCAAAGCCCAGAAGTGCACGATCGACAGGCGATAGGAGTAGATCGGCCGGCCGGCCTGCTTCGGCACGAAGTAATACATCATGCCTAGAAAGGCCGCGGTCAAGAAGAAGCCGACCGCGTTGTGGCCGTACCACCACTCGACCATCGCGTCGACCGTACCCGAGTAGATCACGTAGGACTTGGTGAGCGAAACGGGAATCGCCAGGTTGTTGAAGATGTGCAGCACCGCGATGGTGATGATGTAGGCCGCAAAGAACCAATTGGCGACGTAGATATGCTTGACCTTGCGGATCGCCAAGGTGCCGAAGAACACGTACGCGTAAGCGACCCACACGATCACGATCAAAAGGTCGATGGGCCACTCGAGCTCCGCGTATTCCTTGCTCTTGGTGATGCCGAGCGGCAAGGTGATGGCGGCGAGCAGAATCACGAGCTGCCAGCCCCAGAACGTGAAGCTCGCGAGCTTGTCGGAGATCAGCCGCACCTGGCAGGTGCGCTGCACGATGTAGTAGGACGCCGCGAACAGGCCGCACCCTCCGAACGCAAAAATAACTGCGTTGGTGTGCAGCGGCCGCAGCCTTCCATAGCTCAAGTACGGCAAATCGAAGTTGAGCGTCGGCCAGATCAGTTCTGCGGCGATCAACACGCCTACGGTCATGCCGACGATGCCCCAGATCACCGTCATGAAGGCGAACTGGCGCACCACGGTGTCGTTATATGCGATGGGCGAAGAGCCCGCTTGGATGGGCGCGGTCTGCATCTCGAATTCACCTCAGCGATTGACTACGGGTGGGATCGTAGTGAGAACGTTGCTGCGGCGATATGCGTAGCGCACCGAGGGCGACTACGTAGAGTCCCCGGTTCGGCGAGCCGGGTTAGGGGAAAATACCTATTGGCGAGGACACCGCGCGGATCGAGGCTAGCGCCCACGGTAACTCGAGGAAGGTGCATCCGAATGGCGATCGCGACGGGCGTCACGTTTGACGGCGATCTCATGCGCCGCTATGACCGCGAGGGGCCGCGCTACACCTCCTATCCGACGGCCCTGCAATTCAAGCAAGGGGTCGGCGCGGAGGAGTACGCGCGTGCGGCCGCGCATAGCCGCGGCGCGCGGGAAGGGCTGCCGCTTTCTTTGTACGTGCATGTGCCCTTCTGCTTCAGTCCGTGCTTCTATTGCGGCTGCAACCGCATCATCACGCACCACCTCGACCGCGTGAACGCATACGGGCGCCAATTGCTCGCCGAGATCTCGCGGCGCCGCCCCTATTTCGACCGCAACCGAACGGTCGAGCAGATGCACTTCGGCGGCGGAACCCCGACGTTCCTGCCGAAGCGCCTGTTGATCGAGATCGTCGATCGGCTCGATCATGATTTTCAGCTGACGAGCGCGAAATCGCGCGACTATTCCATCGAGATTGACCCGCGCGGCGCCGACGAAGGTCTATTGCGGATCCTCGCCTCGCTCGGCTTCAACCGGGTGAGCTTGGGAGTGCAGGATTTCGATGAGAGCGTGCAGCGCGCCGTGAACCGCGTACAACCCGCCGACGACGTCGCGCGCGTCTACGAGGCCGCGCGCAGGCAGGGATTCCGCTCCATCAATTTCGATCTGATCTACGGACTGCCGAAGCAGACACCGGCGAGCTTCGAGGCGACGCTCGACCGCGTCATCGCGATGCGGCCCGATCGCCTCGCGGTATATGGCTACGCTCATCTGCCGCACGTCTTCAAGGCGCAACGGCAGATCAAGAGCGCGGAGCTGCCGGATGCCGCCGCGCGCCTGACGCTGCTCGAGCTCGCGATCGACAAGCTCTGCGCCGCCGGATATCTGTACATCGGCATGGATCACTTTGCGCTGCCGACCGATGGTCTCGCGCAAGCTCACATCAACGGCACCCTGCATCGCAGCTTCCAGGGCTACACCACCCACGCGAACCGCGACCTCGTGAATTTCGGCGTGAGTGCCATCGGCCAGGTCGGCGACCTGTATGTCCAGAATCACAAGTCCATCGAGGACTACCAGCGGGCCACGGAGTCGGGAGCATTGCCCGCGCATCGTGGGGTCGTCATGAGCGAGGACGACCTCGTCCGCCGCGAGGTGATTCACGGTATTATGTGCCACGGCCGCATCGATCCGGCCGAGATCGAAGAGCGCTTCGGCATCGAGTTCGACGTCTACTTCGCGCGCGAGATCGAGCGGCTGCGCACGCTCAAAGAGGACGGGCTGGTGCGGATCGACGGGCGCCAGATCGAGCTCACGCCGTCGGGACGCCTGCTCATGCGCTGCGTCGCGATGACGTTCGACGCCTACATCAGCCGGGGAGGAGAATTCCCGATCAGCGAGTCCGGCGCGCCGGCCCGTGCCTCACGCCTGATCTGATGCCGCCAGCCGATGGAGGCGCGCGATCCGCTCGAGCGCCGGCGGATGCGAGTCGTAAAAGGCCGAATGCACCGGATCCGGCGTCAATGTCGAGGCGTTGTCGCGGTACAGCTTGACGAGCGCCCCGGCCAAGCGGTCGGCGCGCGCGTACGCTGCGGCGAAGTCGTCCGCTTCGCGCTCGTGGCGGCGCGACCACCACGCCTCGAGCGGGGTCGCAAAGAACATGAACACGGGCACGATCACTGCGAACAGGAGCAGCGCCATCGCCGGCGACGCCGCCGGCACGCCGAGCGCGGTATAAAAGGCGGGCTGCCCCGCCAACCAGCCGAGCAGCGCGAGCCCCGCGAGCATCGACACGGCCGAGACGGCGAGGCGCTGGCGCACGTGGTGCAGACGGAAATGTCCGAGCTCGTGCGCGAGCACCGCCTCGATCTCCTCGCCGTCGATGCGCGCCAGCAAGGTATCGAAGAACACGATGCGCTTGTTGCGTCCGATGCCGGTGAAATACGCATTCCCATGCGCGGAGCGGCGCGAGCCGTCCATGACGAAGACGCCGCCGCCGGCCTTGAATCCGCAGCGCGCGAGCAGCGACTCGACGCGCTCGAGCAAGGCCGCGTCGGCGAGCGGCGAGAATCGATTGAACAAGGGTGCGATGAATCTCGGCGCCGCCCACGCCAGCGCGAGACTCACGCCGAGCCAGACGAGCCACGCCCACACCCACCACAGCGCTCCAGCCTTCTGCATCAGCACCAGCGTGGCGAGGATCAGGGGTGCGCCGATCGCGGCGCCGAGGAGCAGCCGCTTCACGAGGTCCAGCGCAAACAGAGCCGGTGTCGTGCGGTTGAAGCCGAATCGCGCCTCGATGCGAAACGTGCGCCACAGGGCGAACGGCAGACCGAGGACCTGCAGCAAGCCGAGTACGACGAGCACCAGCAAGGTTCCCTGCCAAGGCTCGGACCAATGCAGGTGGCGTACCCACGCCTCGCAGGCCGCGAGGCCGCCGCCGAGCGTGAGCGCAAGCTTGAGGAGCGCTTCGAACACGGTCGCCCAGCGCCCGAACCCTGCCCGGGCCGCCGTGTAGTCGGCCGCTCGCCGCTGCTCGGCAAGCCCGATCGCGCCCGCGAACAGCTCCGGCACGCGCTCGCGGTGCGCGCGCACCGCGGCGACCTGGCGCGAAGCGAGCCAGAGCCGCACGGCCGTCTCGGCAACGAGCCCGGCGATGAACAGGAGGGTGAGGTTAGCGCTAGAAGCAAGCGCTGAAGCGATCACGGATGCAGCGTAGAGGAATTGGCCGGCGAGCGGAATACGAGCGGTTTCTCCACCACGGGCGGGCGGTCCGCGCGCGCGACCACCTCGGTCACCAGGGTGTGATACGGCGACAGATCGCACACCGGATCGGCATTCGCCGCATCGCCGGTCAGCAAGAAGGCCTGGCAGCGGCAACCGCCGAAGTCCCGGTCCTTCTCCGGACAGCTCCGGCACGGCTCCTTCATCCACGCATTGCCGCGAAAATGCTGGAAGCCGGACGATTCGTACCAGATGTGCTCGACGCTCGAGCTCTTTACGTTCGGGAACTCGAGGCCCGGCAAGATGCGCGCGGCGTGACAGGGCAACGCGGTGCCGTCGGGTGTCACGGTGAGAAACAGCGAACCGAGCCCGTTCATGCAGGCCTTCGGGCGGCGCTCGAAGTAATCCGGAACCACGAAGAAGATCCGCATGGGCCGATCCGCGCGCTCGCGGAAGCGCCGCGTCGCCTCCTCCGCGCGCTCGATCTGTGCGCGGCTCGGCATCAGCTGCTCGCGGTTGTGCCACGCCCAACCGTAGAACTGCGTGTTTGCGAGCTCGACGTAATCCGCGCCCATGCGCTCTGCCATCTCGAGGATCTCTTCCACGTGATCGATGTTCAGGCGATGCAGCACCACGTTGAGCACCATGGGGTAGTCGTACTGCTTGATCAGCGCGGCCACATTGGATTTCAGGTCGAACGTGCGCGTGCTGCTGAGGAAATCGTTCATCTGCCGGGTGCTGTCCTGGAACGAGAGCTGGATATGATCGAGACCGGCGGCTTTCAGCTCACGGATCCGCGTCTCGGTGAGCCCGACTCCGGAGGTGATCAGATTGGTGTAGAAGCCGAGCCGGTGCGCCTCCGCGACGATGGGCGTGAGGTCGTCGCGCGACAACGGTTCCCCGCCCGAGAGTCCGAGCTGGACGGCGCCGAGCGCGCGCGCCTCGCGCAGGACGCGCAGCCAATCCTCGGTCGCCAGTTCGGGCCCGGTACGTGCGAAATCCGTGGGGTTGTAGCAGAAGGCACAGTGCAGCGGGCAGCGATAGGTGAGCTCGAGCAGGAGCCACAGGGGTGGGCCGGGCCGCGTCAGGCTGGGCGCCGTCAGGCTGGGCCGCGCGGCTTCGCGCGCCGCGCCGGCATTTGCGGGACCCGGGTTGGGGGCGCTCACGCCGGCACCGAGAGCCACTGCTTGTCGCGCGCCATGGCGACGAACGCCGCCACATCCGAGGAGAGTCCGGACGTCCCGAACGCTTGCTCGAGATCCGCGGTGATCTCGGCGATGGTCGCCCGCCCATCGCAGCGCTTCATGATTTCGCCGGCGCTCGCGTTGAGCTTGATCATACCCTCGGGAAACAGCAGCACGTAGGCGTTCTGCGCCGCCTCCCACTGCAGGCGGAAGCCGCGGCCGAGCGCCGGCCGGCAAGTCGCAGCGACGGGCGCCGCGCTCACGGCGCCACCGTATAGCGCAGCGCCATGGCATCGTTCATTTGCCAGAGGACGTCCAGTTTGAATTTGAGCACCTCGAGCGCCCGCTCCTGCTGCGCGCGCGTCGTGAAGTAATCGAGCGTGAACGCCAGACCGAACTCGACGTCGCGGCGCGCGAGGCTCACCCGGCTCTGAAAATACTTGAGGCCCGCCGGATCGATCCAGGGGTAATGCTCCGGCCAGGAGGCGAGGCGCTGCTTGTGGATCTCCGGGGCGAACATCTCGGTGAGCGAGGAGCACACGGCCTCCTGCCAGGGCGCCCGGCGCGCGAAGTTCACGTACGCATCGACCGCGAAACGCACGCCGGGAAGGACCTCGGACAGACTATCGACCGCCTCGCGCGACAGTCCCACCGCCTCGCCGAGGCGCAGCCAGGAATCGATGCCTCCGGGATCGTCGCCGTAGCCGTCGTGATCCAGGATCCGTTGCACCCAGTTGCGGCGCACGGCGCGATCGGGGCAGTTCGACAGGATCGCCGCATCCTTGATCGGAATGCTGACCTGGTAGTAGTAGCGGTTCGCGACCCAGCCGCGAATCTGCTCGCGGTTGGCCTTGCCGGAGTTCAACAGCACATTGAATGGATGATAGATGTGATAAGCGGACCCTTGCCTTCGCAGCTGCGCCTCGAACTCCGCGCGGCTCCAGGGCTCGGGGCTCACAGCGAGATCTCCATGCCGTCCTTCGCAACCTCGATTCCGCGGCGGCCGAGTTCGTGGAACTCAGCCGAGTCCTCATTCAGGATCGGATTCGTGTTATTGATATGAATCAATATCTTGCGCGTGCCGGACGGCAGGCGCTCCAGCCATTCGAGCATCCCATGCGCGCCGCTCTGCGGCAGATGGCCGATGTCCCGGGCGCGCTTGGTCGACACCCCCACGCGAACCATCTCATCGTCGGTCCAGAAGGTGCCGTCGACCAGGACGCAGGCGGCCGCCTGCATGGCCTGCCATAGTCGATCATCCAGGGCGCCGAGTCCCGGCGCGTACACCGCCGACCGGCCGCTCGCGTTGCGGAAGACCAGGGCAATGTTGTCGCCCGGCACCGGGGAATCGCGATTCGGCGAGTAAGGGGCGGCCTTGCTCGTCACCGGCAATGCGTGCCATTCGACGTCTTCGAGGGCGGGAACCGTGAACGGTCCGTCAAGGTCGATCCGGCGCCGCTCGATGCCGCAAAAGTGCCCGAGTACGCCGAGCACCGGGTTGCCCCGCGTCAGGTCGGCGTACGCGCTGTCGGTGCACCAGACCTGCCAGGGGTGCGTCGATTCACGCAGCATGTAGAGGCCGGTCGTGTGATCCACCTGGCCGTCCGACAGGATAATGGCAGCGAGGGCGCTGTCGCGCAGGGCGCGGTTCGGCTGCATCACGGGATTCGCCTGCAACTGCGCCCGAATATCGGGCGATGCGTTCACGAGTACCCAGCGCAATGGGTCCCGGCCGGCGACGGCAATCGAGGATTGCGTTCGCGCCTGGGCTCGGATCGTCCCGGAGCGGTAGCCTGCGCAGTTGGGGCAGTTGCAGTTCCATTGGGGAAAGCCGCCGCCGGCGGCCGACCCAAGGATGCGTATTTTCACGGGGGAGCGGGCGCGCCCGCTTGCGCGGGCGAGCGCCCCATCGTCATATCAGCGATTGGCCACGTACATGGTGATTTCCATGCCGAACCGAAACTCAGTCGCTTGCGGGGTTTCCCATTTCATTGCGTCTCTCCAAAAAGGTTTTATAGCTTTTGCGGCCCCATCTTCGCCCGGCCGGGGTGCGAATGAATCAGCGCCGTCATGAAACTCGGCTCATGATTTTCATGAGGTGGCCGACGGGTGACAGGCGGCTCGCGGCCGGCGGCGCCCTGGTACCATGCGAAAATGAGACTGCGCACGCGGTTGAATCTGGTGGTGGCCGCTCTGAGCGCCGCTTTCGTGATCGCGCTGATCGCCACCGAAATCCAGAGCATGCGCGAATCCGTGCGGGAGGAGATCGAGGCCGCCAACCGCGTGGCCGCGCAACTGCTCGGAAGGCTCGCGGTCGTGTATTCGAGCATCGGGGGCCCCGATCTCGTGCTCCGGTTCTTGGAGCAGATCGGCAGGGTTCGCGCCAACGAGGTGTATCTTCTGTCCGATACCGGCGAGGTTCTCTACCGCTCGCCCCAGGCGACCTACAAGGCGGGACGCGAGGCCCCGGCGTGGTTCGCGCACCTCCTCGCCCCCGAATCGGCCACAGAAACCTTCGCGCTCAAGGGCGGCCTCCAGCTGGTCGTGGAAGCGCAGCCCTCGCGCGCGGTACTGGACGCCTGGGATGAGATCGTGCGGCTTTCGGCCATTGGGGCGATCATGATGGTCATCGTCAACGGCCTCGCCTTCTGGTCGGTCGCGCTCCTCTTCAAGCCCATTCCGGTGATCGCCGACGGACTGGAGCGGCTGCAGCGCGGCGATCTCGCCTATCGCTTGCCGCCGCTCGCGGGCTCAGAGGCCAACGTGATCGGCACGGCATTCAACCGCATGGCGCAGGCAGTCGAGGACAAGGTTCAGGCCGAGCGGCAGGCACGCGATGCCGAGGCGCGGCTCGAGGAGCGGCGCGAGATGGACTCGCTCGCCGACCAGCGCGTCGAGGAAGAACGGCGTCTGATCGCCCACGAGCTGCATGATGAATTTGGACAGTCCGTCACCGCCATCCGCAGCCTGGCGCTCGCGATCGCCGCACAGGGCGGCGCGCGCGATCCGGCCACGGGCGAGGCGGCGCGCCTGATCGCGGATGAGGCGGGGCGCCTTTACGATGCGATGCACAGCCTGATTCCGCGCCTCGCGCCTCTCTCGCTCGACACGCTCGGACTGTCGGCGACCATCGATACCCTGGTGCGTGATTGGCGGCGCCGTCATCCGGGAATTACCATCGATCTCGAGCAGCAACTGCCGCCCGATCTCGGACCGAGCGTCACGCTTGCGATCTATCGGGTGGTGCAGGAAAGCCTCATCAACGCGGTGCGCCATGCGCAACCCTCGCGTATCGCGATCTCCGTGCAGGGCGACCGGGAGCGCATCCGCATCGCCGTGGCGGACGACGGCGTCGGCCTTCCCGCCGATTGGGCGCGGCCAGGCCACTTTGGTCTGCGGGGATTGGCCGATCGCGTCGCTCAGCTCGGCGGCACGCTCAGCGTCGGCAATCAGCCGGCGCGTGGCGTGCTGCTGACCGCCGAGATTCCACTCGCGGTGCCGGCATGATCCGCGTGTTGCTCGCGGACGATCACGCGGTGGTGCGCACGGGATTTCGGCTGCTGCTTCAGTCCAACCCGGACGTGTCGGTGGTCGCCGAGGCCGATTCGGGTGAGGCCGCCTGCCAGCTGTACGCCGAGCTATCGCCCGATGTCGTGGTCCTGGACATCGCGATGCCCGGCATGGGCGGCCTCGAGGCGTTGCGCCGCATTCGCGCCCGCAATAACCAGGCACGTATTTTGACGCTCTCTGCGCATGATGATCCGATGCACGCGCGCCGCTCGCTCCAGGAAGGTGCGCTCGGATTTCTGTCCAAGCGCAGCGCACCCGAGGCGCTGCTCGACGCGATCAACTGCGTCGCCTCGGGACGGCGCTATCTCGACGCCGCCCTGGCACAGAAGCTCGCGCTCGCCGAATTCGACGGCAAGTCCCCGGTCGAGCGGCTCTCGGAGCGCGAGTTCGAGGTATTCGTGCGGCTCGCCAGGGGCGCGACCGTGCAGCGTATCGCCCAGGACCTCAAATTATCCGCCTCGACGGTCGGTACGCACCTGTACAACATCAAGCAGAAGCTCGCTGTCGACAACCAGTCGGAGCTCACACTGATCGCGATCCGTCACGGACTCATCGAGGCGTAGCTACTTGACCTCGATGTGGTAATCCTCGCCCACCCAGCGGTCTCCCGGGACATAGCGGAAGGTAAAGTCGACTTTCTGGCCCGCCGCGAGAGCTGAGGTGTCGATGTGCAGCACGTGCACTCCGAGGCTGTTCGGCAAGGTCGGCGCATCTGCCGTGCGCTGCCAGCCGTTGAAGCCGAAGCGCACGCTTGAAGCCTCGCGCAGCGCGAGGATGAGCGAGTCCCCCGCGGCGATCTCGGTGATGGCCGCATGCTCGCACCAGATGGCCCGGGTGCTTTTGACGCGCTCGCCGTGATAGCGCCGCCATACCGCCTCGGGGCGGTCAAATGCGCGGCCGAGCGAGCGCGACGCGACGAGCTTCAGGAACTCGGCATGCGTCCAGGCCAGCGGCATGGCCGACCCGGTCGCCTGGCCCGTGATGAGCCCGCGTTGCAGGATGGACGGGGCGTCCCAGACCTGCTCTGGCAACATACCGCCCGGCGAGGCCATGCGCGCCATAGCTTCCATGAGCGGCCGGGGATCATTGCCGCAGGCGATTTCGTAGTGCGCGCGCTCGCCGGTGAGGAGCGGCCACGGGCGGCCGCGGCCGACCCCGTCGTACTCGCTACCGTCGTCGTGCTCGCCGTAGCCGTCGTCGAAATAGCGACGCCAGCAGGGTCCATTCGGGGTGTCCGCCTTGAGCAAGGCATCGGCGAGTCGTACGCTGCCGACAATCAACGGATCGTCGTGCCGGCGCAGCCCGAAGCGCACGAGCTGCAGGAAATCGACTCCGAACTGCGCGGCGGCCGGCAACGCCGGATCCATCGCCTGGTTCTTGATCGACAACACCCGGTCGAAGGCGCCCCGGTCGCCGATCGCTTGCGGGGGAGCGACGCGCACGTAGTAGCCGGGAATCCCGTGCGCGCGCGCGAGCGGCGTGTCGCGCACGGCGGTCCAATCCTCGAGCCGTGTGTTCCAGTAGTCAGCGAAATCGAGCGCGAGCTCGCGTGCGTCGGGGGCGAGGTACTCGGCTCCGCTCACCAGTGCTGAGATGCACGCCACCAGGGTGAACGTGTTGAGGCCCGCGTTCTCCTCCCAGCGGTCCTGATCGCTCTGCGGGCCGTGGCGGACGATGTATGAGAGCGCACGTCTCACCATGTCGCCGATCTCGGTGCCTTCCAGCGCACCGCGATCGGCGAGGAGCGCGGCGAGCAGCACGGGGAGCGCGGTCTCGTCGAGCTGCACCCCGGTCCAGTAGGGTTTGCTGCCGAGATATTGGTTCTGGTACCAGTGCCCATCGGCGAGCTGGGTGGCGCGCAGGTATCTGAGCGTGTTGCCCGCCTCGCGCGTCGCGCCCACCGCCAGCAAGCCCCCGGCGCATTCGACCAGGTCGCGCGGCCACACGAGGTGATAGCCCTCGCGCTCCTCCTTGGTGTTGCCCCACGGGACGCTCAGGCTCGCGACCATCGCGCCCGGATAGGTCTTGTCCTGGTGGACGCGCAGCACCATCGCGGAGATCTGGAACTGCTCGGCGCAGATCGCCGGGAGACCGTCGAGGTACTCGCGCGGAACGCGGGATCGGGCATACCAGTCCGTCCAGCCGAGAACATGGCGGTCGCGTGTGTGCTCGAACGGCTCGAACAGCCCACTGAGCGCAAGGGTGGCGGCGGACTCCGTGCTCGATCCGAACCCGAGCGCGAGCACGCAAGCACGCGGCAACTCCGCGATCAGGGCGACATTGCCGGGACCCGCGGACGCGTACTCCCAGGTCATCGCCCCGTTACGCGCGAAATCCTGCCAGCCATCGCTCGCGCCGGTCACGCCGGCGCTCGCGCGAGCGAACGCGTCGCCCTGCGCGCCGTCCGCCGCGGCGAGCGCAAGCGCGAAGGGGCCCTGCACCGCCCACAGCACGCGCCGCCCGGCGTGCTCAACGACCTCGGCATAGTTGTTCCAGCCGGTGCCGCCGAGATGCGGCGCGAGCAAGGCGTAGGGCCTCAAGGTCTCGTCGCCCGACAGCACCACGTCGATGAGGAGCGCATCGCGCTCCGCACCGGGAACGATCTGCAATGCGAGCTCGAAGCGGGCGTGGCGGTGAACCACGCGCACCGCCGGAACGCCCGGCGCGATCAGCTCCACCGTGTGCTGCCAGAGGCGCTTGACTTCCACCCAGAACCCGCGGCCGTC
>JBEKVP010000032.1:0-12167 GCA_049513935.1 Steroidobacteraceae bacterium | reverse complement strand
AGCAGTGGGATCGGGCCATCGTTGTGCTCGAGGGCTTCCGGCGCAATTTCCCGCAGAGCCCGCTGCAGGCCGACGTCACGCGCAAGCTCGCGGTTGCGTACTCGGAGTCGAACCATCCCGGCGAGGCGGCGCTGGAGTTCGAGCAGATCGCGCAGTCGCCGGCCGAGACGGCGGACGTGCAGCGGGAAGCGACGCTGCAGGCCGCGGATCTTTACGACAAGGCGGGCAACGCGGCGAAGTCGCGCAGCATGCTCGAGGCGTTCGTGAAGCGCTTCCCGCAGCCCTTGAACCCCGCGATGGAAGCACGCAACAAATTGAGCCTGATCGCCGGCAAGATGGGCGACTTGAACAACCGTGATTATTGGCTGCGCGAGATCATCAACGCCGACCGGGCCGCGGGTGCGCAGCGCACCGATCGCAGCAAGGCGCTCGCCGCGAAGGCGACGCTCACCCTCGCCGCGCCGGTGCGCGAGGAATTCATGCGCATCAAGCTGGTCGCGCCCCTCAAGAAATCCCTGGCCGAGAAGCGCAAGGCGATGGAAGCCGCGCTCAAGGCATATACCGCGGCGGCCGATTATCAAGTGGCGGAAGTCACCACCGCGGCGACCTACGAGAGCGCGGAGCTCTATCGGCAGCTCGGCAAGGATCTCATGAGCTCGGAGCGCCCGAAGGGTTTGAACAAGGAGGAATTGGAGCAGTACGACGTGTTGCTGGAGGAGCAGGCCTTTCCATTCGAGGAGAAGGCGATCAAGTTGCACGAGGTGAATACCGCGCGCGCGAAAGAGGGCACCTACGATGAGTGGGTGCAGAAGAGCTTTGCCTCACTGGCACAACTCAATCCGGGCCGTTATGCGAAGGTGGAAATCGGTGAGCAGCAAGTCGACTCGATTCGTTAGCGCGGCTGCTATCGCGCTCGTGGCGGCCTGCCACGGCGCGCCGCCGCGGCCGGCGCCGAAAGCCCCGGCGGTGGCTCCGGCTGCCGCCGCCCCCGCCGCCCCCGCGCCCAAGGCGGCGGCCGCACCGGTTCCGGAGCGTGCGACGCAACAATACAGCCAGGCGCTCAACATGATGAAGTCGGGCCGTACGAGCGATGCGGAGCTCGAATTCAAGCAGCTCGCCTTGGCCTATCCCGATCTCGCCGGACCCCAAGTGAACCTCGGATTGCTGTATCTGCGCGCTTCGCGCTACACCGAGGCCGAAGCGGCGTTCAAGTCGGCGCTCGCGCGCAATCCGGACAACCCCATCGCGAACGACGAGCTCGGCATCGTGGAGCGAAAGCTCGGCAAGTTCGCCGAGGCGGAAGCGGCGTATCAGCGCACGATCGCGGTCGAGCCGAATTACGCGCCTGCTTATCTCAACCTGGGTGTGCTATATGATCTGTACCTTGCCGAGCCGCAGAAGGCGCTCGAGCAATTTGAGCACTACCTCACACTCGCGGGCGACAACAAGCAGGTCGCCGGCTGGGTGATCGAGCTGCGCAAGCGCGTTGGTGCGCCCGCCGCTGCGCCGCCCGCAGGGCCGGGCGGCACGCCGCCCCCGGCATCGCCCGCTGCGACGCCGCCGGCCGCCGCGCCGCCGCCCGCGGTACCGACGAAGAAGGAGCCCGCATGAGCATGACCCGTTTGATCATTGCGTATTCCGCGCTGGCGGTACTGTCCGGACCGCTGAGGGTCTTCGCGCAGACACCGCAGGCCCCCGCGCCGGGGGCTGCCGGCACCCCTTCGTCACCCGCCACCCTGCAGAGCGAGGCGGGCGAGCCTCGGGCGATGACCTCGCCGGACGCGCCGTCGCCGGCGGCTGCGGGAAGCGCACCCGCCGCCGCACGCGCGCCGAGCGCCGGGGCCGCGGAGGAAGCGGCGGGCGCAGGCTCGGGCGCGCGCGGTGCGACTTCACGCGTCCAGCGTGCTGGGCAGCCTGCGGCGCCCGTTAAAGCGGCCACGGATCGCCTCGAACTCGGCACCGCGACCGTCACCGGCGACCGGGAGCAGCCGAAGGTCATGTATATCGTGCCGTGGAAGAGGTCGGACATCGGGGACTTGTCGGGGAAACCGATGAACAGCCTGCTCGATGAGGCGCTGGCGCCCGTCGACCGGGACGAATTCAAGCGCCAGGTGGTGTATTACCAGGCCGTGAAGGCCGACGCGTCCCAAAATGGTGCGAAACCACCGGCTCAGCAGGGTGAGAAGTAAGTCATAGCTGATTTTACGGAATCTGGTTGAATCTCAGGGTTGCAGCGGATCGGCAGATCTTAGGAGCGCGAAGATGAATTTCATGAGTTGGATGGTCAACTTCTTCAAGGACGGCGGAGTGTTCCTGTACCCGCTGGCTTTGATTTTCGTGGTCGGCGTATCGATAGCGATCGAGCGGTACGTCTTCCTCACGCGAGAAACCATGCGCAATCGCACGCTCTGGGACAATCTGGTTCCCGCGTTGAGCGCCGGTAACTTCAAGCAAGTGGTGGGGCTCACGCAAAATTCGAAAGCCTCGATCGCCACCATTCTGAATTACGGCGTCGCCCGGGTCGCGAGCGCGCGGCGCCGCGACGACATCGAGAAGGCGATGGATGAGAGTCTTCTCGAGGTCATTCCGCGTATCGAGAAGCGCACGCACTATTTGTCGTCGCTCGCCAACGTCGGCCTGCTCATCGGTCTTCTCGGCACCATCACGGGTCTCATCGGCGCGTTCAGCGCGGTGGCAACCGCGAACCCGGCCGAGAAGGCCAGTTTGCTCGCGGCCGCCATCTCGGTGGCCATGAACAACACCGCCTCGGGCTTGTTCGTCGCCATCACGCTGCTGCTCTCGCACATGTTCCTCGAGTCGAAAACCACCTCGATGATCGACAGCCTGGAAATCGCTTCGGTGAAGTTCCTGAACTCGATCACCGAGCGCCAGCACGACTCGGCGGCCCCGCAGGCGCCTGCCGCGCCGCCGTCCCGCGCTACCGCCGCGGCGCGCGGCACGATCTAGAGAAATCTCGCTTAAGCGCTCGAGTCGAAGGGTGCAGAACTCATGAAGTCAAAGTCAGCGAGCATGGTCCGCCGCAATCACGCCCGCTATCACCAGGGGCGTGACGATCTCAACATCGTGCCGATGATCGACATGATGGTGATCCTGGTGTTCTTTTTGATTTTCACGGCGGTGTTTTCCAAGACCAATATCCTGCAGCTCAACCTGCCCGCCAACGCGACCGCCGCTCCGGTCGATTTGCCGAAAGGGCTCAAGCTGGAGGTGATCATTCGGCCTGACGACCTCTTGGTGAACGACCGCAATTCCGGTCCTCTCAAGTTGATCGAGAACACGGCGAACGGCTACGATCTGAATGCCCTGTCGGTGTTCATGCGCCAGGTCAAATCGCAGTTTCCCGATATGCTGGACGCGACCATCTTGCCGGGTCCCAACGTGTCCTACGACACGCTGGTGCAGGTGATGGACACGGTGCGCGTCTATCAGATACCCGAGCCGCCGTATTCCAAGGCGGAGCTGTTTCCCGACATCTCGTTGGGGGATGCGCCGACATGACGCTGCACCGCATCCGGAGACATCGCAAACGCCGGCACGGAGCGAGCCACTTCGCGCTGGTGCCGTTCATCGACATGATGACCATCCTGGTCGTGTTCCTGCTGGCGCACACCGCGGAGGTGGATATCTTGCCGAACACCAAGAACATATCCATTCCGCAGTCGCTCTCCGACCGCAAGCCGGCAGCCGCCGTGGTCGTGATGGTGACCAAGGATTCGGTGTACGTCGACGGCAACTTGGTGGGCTCGCTCGCGGATGTCGCCGCCAATCAGGGCCCCGTATTCGTGCCGCTCAAGAACGCGCTGATGGCGCAGAATGATCGAATTCTCGCCGGTGCGCAGAAGACCGACGCCTCGAAGCGCGAGGTCACCATCATGGGCGACAAGAACATTCCCTACAGCGTGCTCAAGAAGATCATGCTCACCTGCAGCGACGCCGAGTACGGCAAGGTGTCATTCGCCGTCGTCGAGCGCGAAAGGGCGGCGAGTTAACATGGCGGCCGCAGCAAATCCGGCTCAACCCCCGGTAACGGGACTCGCGCCGTACTACCGGCGCTATGAATTGCCGTGGTCGCCTTCGGAGGAGATGGAGCGGCGATACCGCAAGATCCTGCGCAATCTGGTCATCGTATTCGCCATCGTCGCGGTCATCATTCCGTTTCTGCCGCGGCAGGAGCGGGTCGTGAACACCGAATCTCTCCCGGAGAGAGTGGTGCAGCTCGTGATGGAGCCGCCCCCGCCACCCCCGCCGCCGCCGAAACCCGAGCAGCAGAAGCCCGTGGAGAAGGTGCCGGTCAGCCCCAAGCCCGTGCCCCCGGTGGACGCGCGCGTCAAGGCATCGAAGAGCGGCCTGCTCGCGAGCGTGGACGATCTGGCGGCGCTGCGCGACATCGATCTCGACAAGCTAGCCAAGAACCAGCCGAAGACGAATGACCCCGGCGACGTCACTCAGGTAACCCGCTCACTCATCACCTCGAAGGCGGGTGGCACGAGCGGCGGCATCAGCTCGCCGACCAGCTCGGGCTTGGCATCGGGCGGCGGATCGCTGAACGGCATCCGCATAGCGCAGGTGAAGGATCCGAGCTTGGCGAGCGGGAACCAGGGCAACGGCGCCACCCGCGGGGGCGGAAGCGGCAAGGCCTCGCGCAGCGCCGATGAGATCGCGCTGGTGTTCACCCGGAACAAGGGCGCGATCGACGCCATGTACGCACGGGCGCTGCGCGACAATCCCGCGCTGCAAGGCAAGGTCGTGCTCGAGATCACGATCTCTCCGGCGGGAGACATCACCGCGGCGCGCGTCGTATCGAGCGACCTCAACGATCCGGAATTCGAGTCCAAGCTGCTCGCACGGATCAAACTGTTCAAGTTCGACGCGAAGGATGTGGCGACGCTTACGGCCACCAAACCCATCGACTTCTTCCCGGCCGGATGAACATTCAATCGGAAATCGAGTTCTTCAGCGATCTCGGCCTGGTCGACAAGGCCCGATTCATCATCCGCTTGATCGGAGAGGTCGCAGAGGAGGCCAAAGTCGGGGCCGGCGACGGCCATGACCTCAGCCGCCTGCGCTTCTCCAACGAGATCATGCAGCGGCTCTCGCGCTTCAGCTTTCAGCTCCTCAGCGAGGATTCCGCGCGCCCCGCCGACGACGTCGTGATCCGCATGCTGCTCGGCCACCGCGCCGACAAGAACGCCGAGCGCATCATGCAGAACGCCTACCGGCGCGTGCTCACGAGCTTCGAGAGCTTCGATACGACCGTTCTCCTGAATTCTCACTAAACCGCCGAATTCTCACTAAAATAGGCGGCCGAAGGGCGCGGCTGCCGCCTGCAAATCGATCTCTCGCCCATGATGTACCGCGAAGGCATTCAATTCCCGCCGAAGGATCTGGGGCTGCGCGAGGATGTGCGCGAGCTCGGCGAGCTCATCGGCGAGATCCTGCGCGACCAGGGGGGCGACGAGTTCTTCGAGCTCGTGGAAGGGGATCGGAGGGCCGCGATCGCGCGGCGCGAGGGTGTCCCGCAGGACGGCGATCTGGAGGGGCGGGCCGCGGGCCGCGAGCCCTCATCCGCCACCAACCTGACACGGGCCTTCTCCACGTGGTTTCTGGCGGTGAACACGGCCGAGAAAGTTCACCGCGTGCGCCGCCGCCGCGAGTACCTCAACGACTCGAGCACGCTGCAGCCCGGCGGCATATCGGAATGCATCGCGCGCCTCAAGGGCGAGGGTTTCTCGCTCGAGCGGACGCTCGCGTTGATCGGGTCGATGAGCATCGAGCCGGTATTCACCGCGCATCCCACCGAGTCGACGCGGCGGACGATCCTGCGAAAGCAGCAGCACATCGCCCAGGGGCTGCTCGACCGGCTCAATCCCGCGTTGATGATCGCCGAGCTCGATACCTTGTGGTCGAGGATGCGGCTCGACATCGCGAGTATCTGGCAGACCGAGGAGCATCCGCGCGAAGGCCTTACGGTGGCGGACGAGCGCGAGCACGTGCTTTTCTACTTGATCGAGATCCTGTATCGGGTGGTGCCGCTGTTCTACGAGGAAATCGAGACCGCGCTCGCGCGCGCGTTCGGCGTTCCGGTCGAGTCGCTGAACGTGCCCGGCATCCTGCGGTTCGGATCCTGGGTCGGCGGCGATATGGACGGGAACCCCGATGTCCACGGCAAAACCATACGCGAGACCCTGCAGCGTCACCAGCAGCTCATCGTCTCGACTTATTTCGACGAGTGCGGGCAGCTCGCCGAGGCGCTGAGTCAGAGCGCGCGCCGCGTCGACGTGAACGGCGATCTGGCGGCGCGCATCGATGCGTACACGGCGTTGCTCCCGGGGGCGCAAGCGCTTGCGCCCGCGCGCCACGACCGCATGCCCTACCGGATCTTCTTCGGACAGATCGGCGAGCGGCTCAAGGCGACCTACGAGGGCCGTCCCAACGCGTACCAGAATCCCGGCGAGCTGCTCGCCGACATTCAGCTGGCGGCGGACAGTCTGACCGACAACCGCGGCAGGCACGCCGGATACTTCCTGGTGCGCCGTTTCATCCGGCGCGTGCGCACCTTCGGGTTTCATATCGCGACCTTGGACATCACGCAGTCCGCGCGGGCTCATCACGAGGTCATCGGGCAAGGTCTCGGCATGCCTGAATGGCCGGCGCTGCCGCGTGCCGAGCGGCTCGAGCGCTTGCGCGACCTGTTGGCGCTCGATCAGGGACCGACTGCGCCCCTCGATGCGGGCGGGCGGCGCAGTCTCTGGGTGTTCGACACGATAGTGCACGCGCGGCACAAGTTCGGTGCGACGGCGATCGGTGCGTACATCGTGAGCGGAGTGCAAGGACCGGACGACGTGCTGGCCGTGCTGCTCCTCGCGCGCTGGGCCGGCCTCGCAGACAAGCATACCGGAGAGTGCCGCCTCGACATCGCGCCGCTCCTGGAGTCGATCGGTGCGCTCGAGCAGGCGGGCGAGCTGCTGCGTGCGCTCGCCGCGCAGCCCGCGTATCGGCGCCATCTCGCGGCCTGCGACAATCGGCAAACCATGGTGATCGGCTACTCGGATGCCAACAAGGAAGCCGGCATCGCGGCGTCGCGCTGGGCGCTGCGCGTCGCGCAGCACCGCCTGCTCGAGGCCGCGCGGGACACCGGCGTCGCGCTCACGATTTTCCACGCGCGGGGCGGCACGCGGGCGCGCGGCGGCGGCAGAATCGAATCGCTGGTCGAGGCGGCGCCGAGCGGCTCGATCCGCGGCGTGCTGCGCCTCACCGAGCAAGGCGAGGTGGTGAATCAGAGCTATGGCCTGCGGCCGATCGCCATGCGCACGCTCGAGCGCACCTTCTCAGCGGTTGCGCTCGCGAGCGCGCACGCGGATGACCCGGAGGCCGCCGTCGCAGCCCCTCATCTCGCCGCGATGCGCACCATCGCCGAGCGCAGCCTCGAGGCGTACCGCCATCTGGTATTCGGCGACGCGCAATTTGCCGCATTCTTCCGCGCGGCGACGCCGCTCGACGTCATCGAGCGCATGCACATCGGCTCGCACCCGGCGGTGCGCGTGGACGGCGAAGGCATCAGGGGCTTGCGCGCGGTCCCATGGGTGTTCGCCTGGACGCAAAGCCGCCATATGCTGCCGGGCTGGTTCGGCTTGGGCAGCGGTCTTGAGGCGGCGGCCCTAGAGCACGGCGCGGAGATCATCGGCCGGATGCTGCGCGAATGGCCGTTCTTCGCGCACCTGCTCGACGATGTCGAGGCCATGCTCGGCCGCACCGATCTCGAGATCGCCGCCCACTACGAGGCGCTTGCGAGCGAAGCCTCTCGCGGCCCAGCCGTGCGCGGCCCGGCCGTGCGCGGCCCGGCCGATTCGATCCGCCGCGAATTCGAGTTGACGGTGGATCACGTGCTGAAGCTGCGGGGAGCGGCTCGTCTGCTCGACCGAGATCCGACCCTGCAACGCTCCATCCTGCTGCGCAATCCGTACGTCGATCCGATGCATCTCATGCAAGTGGATCTCCTCAAGCGCTGGCGCGCGACCGATCGCAGGGATCAGGCGTTGTTCGGTGCGCTGCGCGCCACCATCAGCGGCATCGCGCAGGGCCTGCAGGCGACCGGTTGAGGCGAGGGCGCGGCGGGCGGCGTGGCGCTCAGCACTCCGGCACGTTGACCGCGAGACCGCCCTGAGAGGTTTCCTTGTAGATCGTCGACATGTCGTGGCCGGTCTGGCGCATGGTGGCGATCACTTGATCCAGAGTCACCTTGTGAGACCCGTCGCCGCGTAACGCGAGCCGCGCGGCGTTGATCGCCTTGACCGAGCCCATGGCGTTGCGCTCGATGCAGGGGATCTGCACCAATCCGGCCACCGGATCGCAGGTGAGGCCGAGATTGTGCTCCATGCCGATCTCGGCGGCGTTCTCGATCTGTTCATTCGAGCCGTTCATCGCCGATACCAGGCCGGCCGCCGCCATGGAACACGCCACGCCGACCTCGCCCTGGCAGCCCATCTCGGCGCCCGATATCGAGGCATTCTGTTTGTAGAGCATTCCCATCGCGGCGGCACTCAATAGAAAACGCACCACGCCGTCGTCGTCGGCGCCGGGCTCGAAGCGGCGATAGTAGTGCAGCACGGCGGGAACGATTCCCGCCGCGCCGTTGGTCGGCGCGGTGACGACCTGGCCGCCGGCCGCGTTCTCCTCGTTGACCGCGAGCGCGAACACGTTCACCCAATCGAGTGCATGCATCGGACTCGACGGATCGCCGCTCATGAGCTGACGGTAGAGCTTGGGAGCGCGCCGGCGAACCCCGAGCACGCCGGGCAACAAGCCCTGCGCCTCGAAGCCACGGCGCACGCAGTCCTGCATGACCTGCCAGATGCGCATGAGCTTCGCGCGGATTTGTGCATCGGACTGCCACGCACGCTCGCGGGCCAGCATCAGCTCGTGGATCTCCAGGCCCTCGTGGCGCGCGAGCTCGAGAAGCCGGGCAGCGGAATCGAACTCGTACGGAGGTTTGGCGCGGATCTCGCCGGCGTGGGCGGGGCTGCCGGCATGGACGATGAAGCCGCCGCCGATGCTGTAGTACTCCTCGCGCGCGAGCACTTCGAGCGCCGCGCCGTGCGCGGTGAAGCGCATGCCGTTCGAATGTCCCGGAAGCACCTGATCGATGTGAAACAAGACATTGAGCGGTTCGTCGAATGCGATCTCGTGGCGGCCCAGAAGGCGGATGCGGCCGCTCGCGCGGATCCGCTGCAAGGTGGGCTCGATCGTCGCTGGATCGATGGTATCGGGACTTCCGCCCTCGAGACCCAAGAGAATCGCGCGATCGGTGCAGTGCCCGCGTCCGGTGAGGGCGAGCGACCCGTAGAGCTGAGCAGAAATTTCCGCGGTGCGCTCGAGCAGGCCGCGCGCGGCCAAAAGCTCCACGAAGGAGCGCGCCGCATTCATCGGCCCCATGGTGTGGGAGCTCGACGGACCGATGCCGATTTTGAAAATGTCGAAAACGCTGAGACTCATGCTGGGACCTTCGAAAAATGGACGCGCGCAACACGCACGTGTGCAGTGCGCACGGCGTATGCTCCGGGCACGCGTCGATGATACGCGGCCGCGTGTATCGGTGCAGGTGATAGAATCGGCCCCGTCGCCGCCCCCGGGGAGAATTCGATGGCTCGCTATTCGCTGTTCACGGCCGCGCTGGTCTTGTCGCTGGCGGCGATGCAGGGCCCGGCGGCGCCGGTGCCCGCCTTTCTTGCCGCGGCGATCGCCGATCCGGGGCGTCCGGCCGCCGATACCGAGCGCGATGCGAACCGCAAGCCCGCCGAGACCCTGGCGTTTGCGGGGATCGCGCCCGGCCAGCAAATCGCGGAGCTTTTGCCGGGCGGCGGCTATTTCACGCGCATCATGGCGAAAGCCGTCGGGCCGAGCGGACACCTGTACGCGCTGGTGCCGGCGAGGTCTCCCGACGCACCGGCCAACACGCCGGACTTCGCGGCGCGCGTGAAGGCGCTCGCCGCGGATCCGAATTATTCCAACGTAAGCGTGATCTCCGAGCCCTTTGCGACGCTCAAGGTTCCCGTGCCGGTCGATATGGTGTGGACTTCCCAGAACTATCATGACTTGCACAACTTTCCGGGGCTCGACATCACCGTCTTCAATCAGCTGGTATTCGAGTCACTGAAGCCGGGCGGCATCTATTTCATACTGGACCACGCTTCCGAGCCGGGCGCGGGCACCAGCGTGACCTCGACCTTGCACCGGATCGACCCCGAGACGGTCAAGCGGGAAGTACTCGCCGCCGGGTTCATTTTGGTGGGCTCGAGCAACTTGCTGCAGCGATCGGCGGACCCGCACACGGCCAAGGTCTTCGACCCCGCCATCCGCGGCCTCACGGACCAGTTCATCCTGAAGTTCCGCAAGCCCTGAATCGCGGCGGCGCACACGAACTCTTGGGGGCATTTGCTGTCAACTGACTGGCGATTTGCGCGTTGATAGAAAAAGGATCGGAGGGTCATAAGTTCATGACATTGCTTAACATTTCCAGACAGAGCGGGCGGATGCTGCGTCGCAGCTGCGTGTTCGTTCTCGGTATTGCTTTGGCCGCATGTGTTGCACCCCCGCCGCGCCCGGTCATGGTGGCACCGCCGCCCCCGCCGCCGCCGCAGAAAATCTTTGTCTATCCGAACAACGGCCAAACGCCGGAACAGACCGATCGCGACCGCTATGAATGCCACGTCTGGGCGGTTCAGCAAACCGGTGTCGACCCGAGCCGGCCCGATGCTTCGCCGTATGAGCGGGTCGTGGTGCAGCCTGCAGCGCCTCCGGGAACCGGTACCGCGGTGGGCGCCATCGGGGGCGCCATCCTCGGATCCATTCTGGCTGGTCCTCGAAACGCCGGCGCCGGACTCGTCCTCGGTGCCGCGACGGGCGCCATCGTCGGCACCGCCGCCGATGCGAGCGCGCAGGCCCAAGCTCAGCAAATCAATCAGGCGTCCGCCGCGCAGGCAGCTCAGGCCGCGGCCGCCGGACGCGCGCGGGCCGACGCGTATCACCGGGCGCTCGGGGCGTGCTTGCAAGGCCGCGGCTACACGGTGACCTAAATGGCTCGACGAAGATCATCGCGCGCCGCCTGGCTGTTGACGGCGACGGCGCTCTGCGCCGGGATGTGGAGCGTGTCGGGCGCGGACGAGCCGCACGTGCGGGCGGAAGGCGGGCACCCGAATGCGCCGCGGCCCGCAGTGCGCCCCGGCGCACCGGCGCGGGCGCCGATCGATGGACGCGGTCAAGTTCTCGATGCACGCTACAACCACGGCCGCTACTACGCTCCGGTGGGCACCGTAGCGCGAGCGCTGCCTCCGGATTATCGCCCCTACTATCACCGCGGCGCCCCGTACTACTTCAGCGGCGGCGTCTGGTATGCGCCGCGGGGACCCGGATTCGTCGTCGTCGCGCCGCCAGTCGGTCTCGTGATCTCGGTGCTGCCGCCCTACTACTCGACCGTTTGGGTCGGCGGTGTGCCCTATTATTACGCCGACAACGTCTACTACACCGCGCAGCCGGACCAGAACGGCTACGCCGTCGTATCCCCGCCGGGCGATGCGGGCGCTGCACCGCCTGACGGCGGAGACGCTGGGCAGTACGCCGCGCCCCCAGACACGGCGCCGCCCGATACGGCGCCGATGGATATGATCATTTATCCGAAAAACGGCCAGTCGAAAGACCAGCAGGCCGCGGACCAATACGAATGCAACAACTGGGCGCGCAGCCAGACTGGGTTCGATCCCACCCAGCCGGGCGGCGGCGTGGCTGCCGGCGATGCGGACCGGGCGCACAGCAACTACGATCGAGCGATGTCCGCGTGTCTGCAAGGACGCGGCTACCAGGTGAATTGAGCGCGCAGTTCGCCGGGTGATTGAGCGCGCAGGGTTCGCCGCCCGCGATCGAATGGTGGTAACGGCGGCGCCGTGAGCGATTTCCTACGCGCGGGAGCGGGCTGCGCCGCTGCGCCGGGGCGATGGCGGGAACGATACTCCCCGACAACCAAGAATCGAGGAAAACGCACAAGGAGCTCTCATGCTAGTGAGTCCGAATGGGGCGACGGAAAGGAAGGATCTACACGTGGGAGGCCTGGGCGCCGCTTCGTCCGGGACTTTTCCGCCGGCGTCGCTGGCCTC
>JBEKVP010000031.1:0-12214 GCA_049513935.1 Steroidobacteraceae bacterium | reverse complement strand
CGGTGGCAGCCGTTCGCGGCCGGCGCGGTGGGATTGATCGTGACCCTGGCGCCGCTCGCGCTGCTCCCCAACGCCTCGAGCGGCTCCGAAGGGTTCGCCTCGTTGCGGAGGCTATCGGGCGCGGTCGCGGCCGCCCCTGTCATCATGCTCGCCGCCTGGGTGGCAGGCTTGGTGGAGTCGGCGGACTTGACCTTGCTGCCGCTGTTTGGAGTGCACGCGGGCTTCGGAGAGCGCAGCGCGCTGCTCATGCTCGCGGTTTTCATGGCGGGCAACGTGGTCCTGCAGGTGCCCATCGGATTGCTGGCCGACCGCTTCGGGCGGCGGCGCTTGCTCGGGATATGCGCGCTCTTGAGCGCTTTGGGGCCGCTTCTGCTGCAGCCGTTCTTCGCGACGCCGATGCTGCTATGGCCGCTGCTCTTTCTCTGGGGCGGGACGCTTTACGCCTTTTACAGTCAAGGTGTTGCGCTGCTCGGCGCGGAATTTCCCGCCGCCGATCTGCCGACGGCGAATACGGTATTTGTTATGGTGTACTGCCTGGGGGGCGTCATCGGCCCGAGCGTCGGCGGGTTCGCGCTCGATCGCTGGCCGCGCCAGGGGTTGCCCGTGCTGCTGAGCGCTGCGCCGCTCATCCTCTTGGCGGGACTTAGGTTGCCGGCCCGATCCGCCGGCCAAGGAGACTTGGGCTGTGCTTGAGCATGGCGGGACGATGACCTCGGCACGCTTGCGAACCCTGATCGCAGAGCGCCGGCCGGGTCACGCGCTGGCGCGCGAGTTCTATACGGATCCCGCCATCTTCGCGGCCGACGTCGAGCGCATGCTGCTCAAGCATTGGTTCTGCGCCGGCCATGAAAGCAGCATCGCGCGGAGCGGTGATTACTTGACCGTCGACTTGGGCGCCGAGTCGGTCATTCTCACGCGCACGGTCGCCGGGGAAGTAAAGGCCCTTCTCAACGTCTGCCGGCACCGCGGCTCGCGGCTTCTCGGCGAGCGCTGCGGGCATGTGGCTTCCGGCAGACTCACCTGTCCCTACCACGCATGGAGCTACGGGCTCGACGGACAGCTGCTCGCGGCGCGCCAGATGCCGGCGTCGTTCCGGCCCGGCGATGTGGCCCTGCGGGCTCTGCCGGTGCGGATCGTCGAGGGACTGATCTTCACGACCTTCGCCGCCCGGCCGCTCGACTTCGCGGCGGCTGAGGAGGCGTTGCGGCGCTCGGCGGGCGTCTACGGCTGGGGCCGCGCCAAGGTGGCCCACCGCGAGCTTTACTCGATCGCCGCCAACTGGAAGCTCGCCGTCGAGAACTACATGGAGTGCTATCACTGCCAGCCCGCGCATCCCGAGTTCTCGAAGCGCCATGTCTATGCGCGGCCCGCGGAACTCCGAGAGGAGCTCGAGCGGGCGGGGCGGCGGCGGGCGGAAGCGCTCGGCATTGCGGTACCGGACATCGACCGCTACGGCCGCGCGGCGGCCCCGGGCGAGGAGTCGGCCGATGTCATGCCGAGCGCGCTCATCGAGGGGTTCTCGAGCGCGACGCCTGACGGCAGGCCGGGTGGGCGGCTCATGGGCTCGTTCCGTGAGTCGGATAGCAACTCCACTTATTTCGACATTGGCCCCTTGAGCGATTTCCTCGCCTACCCCGATCACGGCGTCGTCTATCGCTTCATTCCGCGCAGCGTGAATCACACCGAGATGGAACTGATCTGGCTGGTCGATGCCGACGCGGTGGAAGGCGAGGATTACGACCTCGAGCAGCTCACCTGGCTATGGCGCGTCACCAGTCTCGAGGACAAGAAAATCGTCGAGATGAACCAGGCGGGCGTCAACTCGCGTTACTTCGAGCCGGGACCCTACTCGATGCAGGAGACGCATGCGGATCGCTTCATCGAGTGGTATCTGGCGGAACTGTCGGTCGAGCCGTGAGGCCGCCGAACGGTGTTCCTGGCACAAGAGACGAAAAAGGGATGGGGAGGCTGCCCGCGCCTCCTCGATCACTGAAACGGATCGATGACCTTGACCCTGCCGTACAAGCGGCTGTGCTGGAAATCCTCCGACCAGAGGACCTCCAACCCCCTTTCGTCGGCGTATGCCCACAGATGCGCGTCGAACCAGGACAATCCGTAGAGGGCTGCGCCGCGCAGCGCGGTTCGCAGCGTGTTCTCCGTCGGATAGATCACCGGAAACTGAGCAAGAAAATCCTCCGCCTCTCGGTGAGCTTCCTCGCGTGCGAGCAACGCAGCACCGCGCGCGATCGGCCGCGTGACCGCAGCGACGAATTCGACCAGGGCTTGATGCGGTATGACCAGGGAATTGTCCGCGATGCCCTGGCGCAGCAGTTCCGTGGCCCGTGCTTGCTTCCCGGGAAAACGCGGGTCGAAGCGATAGACAAGGACGTTGGTATCAACTAGACCGGCCACGGGAGTACAGCTCCTCGCGGCTCCATCCGCGGCTCTTGCCCGGGGCCAGGCCGCAGGATCGCTCCCGCTTCTTCTGTCGTTCAGTGGCTCGATCGAAATAGCCCAAACGCTCGGCTGGCTCCCCCACACCGACCTTCTGACGATTCGCCGGCAGCAGTGCGATATGAGTCGCTTCGGAGACGATCTCGAGATCGTCTCCGACCTTGATGCCGTGCGCTTCCACCACGCGCTTGGGCAACGTGATCTGAAACTTGCCCGTGACTTTGCTCATCTGGGAAGCATATATTCGTGCAACCGGTTCGTCAAGGAAAAATCCTTGACAGATCCGTGACGGCGGCGATTTTCGGGCGGCGGCCCCGATCTACAGCTTCACCATCACGTGCCGCGGGATGCTGTAGTCCTCGAGCGCGTAGACCGACAGATCCTTGCCGTAGCCTGAGCGCTTGAAGCCGCCGTGCGGCATCTCGCTCACCAGCATGAAGTGCGTGTTGATCCAGGTGCAGCCGTACTGCAGGCGCGAGGCGACGCTCATCGCCTTGCCGACGTCACGGGTCCACACCGAGGAGGCGAGGCCATATTCGGAATCGTTGGCCCAAGCGACTGCCTCGTCGGCATCCGTGAAGCGGGTCACCGATACCACCGGGCCGAACACCTCGCGCTGTACGATCTCGTCGGATTGCCGCGCGCCCGCGACGAGCGTCGGCTCATAGAAGAAGCCCGACCCCGTGCGCGTCTTTCCGCCCGCAGTGATCTCGATATGACGGCTTGCGGCGGCGCGCTCCACGAATCCGGCTACGCGCGCGCGTTGCTCGGCGGAAATCAACGGGCCCATCTCGACGCCGCTCTCGCTCTGCGATCCCACCTTGAGCGTGCGCACCGCGGCCGAGAGATCGGCGACCAGGCGCTCGTAGATCTTGGGTCCCGCATATAACCGGCAAGCGGCCGTGCAATCCTGGCCCGCGTTGTAGAAGCCGAAAGTCCGCACGCCCGCCACCACCGATTCGAGATCGGCGTCGTCGAACACGATCACCGGCGCTTTGCCGCCGAGCTCCAGGTGCGTGCGCTTCAGATTGCCCTGCGCAGCGGCGAGCACCTTTTGCCCGGTCGACACGTCGCCGGTGAGCGATACCATGCGCACCCGCGGATGCGAGACGAGCGGCGCTCCCACGCTCTCGCCGCGTCCGCACACAATGTTCACAACGCCCTTGGGCAGCAAGTCGGCCAGATGCTCGCCGAGCATGAGTGCGGTGAGCGGTGTTTGTTCCGAGGGCTTGAGCACCACGGTATTGCCGGCAGCGAGCGCCGGTCCGAGCTTCCATGCCGCCATCATCAAGGGATAGTTCCACGGGGCGATCGAGGCGACGACACCGACCGGATCGCGTCGGATCATGCTGGTGAAGCCCGGGATGTACTCTCCCGCCAGTGCGCCGTGTCCCGCGCGCGCCGCGCCCGCGAAAAAGCGGAACACGTCGGCGATGGCCGGGATCTCGTCGTTGAGGGCCGCCGCGAGCGGCTTGCCGGTATTGTCCGACTCGAGCTTTGCGAACTCCCCACCCTGCGCCTCGATGCGATCGGCCAAGCGCAGCAGCAACGCGGCGCGATCCTTGGGAACGGTCTGCGCCCACCCGGGTCCGGCCGCCTCGGCGGCGGCCACCGCCGCGTCCAGCTGCGGGCCGCTCGCCTCGGGCACTTCGGCGATGCAGTTGCCGCTTGCCGGGTCGAGCACGCGTTCCGCCGGCCCCTGCCCGGCGGTGAGCGTGCCGTTGATCAGAAGCTTGGTTTGCATTTCAACATCTCCCGCACCGTCAGCCGACGGCAGTACGCTTCTTCTTGTCCGGATCGTCGAACGGCAAGGTATGTGCGGTGGCGGGACCTTTGACGTTCTTGCCGCGCACTTCCAGCTTGGTCCCGTGTACGGCCACGGGCACGTCGAGCCGAGCGATCGCCATGGATTTGCCGGTCAGGCTCGAGAACATCGCGCAGGTGATGACGCCCACCTGCTTGTTGCCGGAGTACACGGCATCGCCCATGTCCGCAGCCTGCTTGCCGTCGATCAACAGTCCGAAGATCCTGAAGCGCTCCTTGCCCTTGAGCCGCGCATGCGCATCCGCACCGCGAAAGTCGTTCTTGCCTGGGCTCACGGTGAAGTCGAGCCCCAGCTCCCAGAGGCTGTCGCCCGGCTTGTCGTGCTCGAAAGGATACATCTGGGACATGTCGTACGGGTAGAACAGGAGGTAGCTCTCGACCCGCAGCCAGTCGAGCGTGGTGAAGCACGTGGGGACGATCCCCATCGGCTTGCCCTCGTCGAGAATGGTATCCCAGATGTGCGGGGCGTCCTCGCCCTTGCAGAAGATCTCATAACCTCGTTCGCCGGTGTAGCCGGTACGGGAAATGGTCACCGGGCGCTTGAACAGCGTCGCCGGCATGTGATTGAAATAAGCCAGATTGCGAATGCCCGGCACGTGCTTCGAGAGGAATTCGACGGCGAGCGGGCCCTGCAGCGACAGATCGTGCAGATCGTCGTCGACGATCATCGCCGCGTTGCGGCCGGTGACGTACGCGGTGAGGGTCTCGTGACCCGCGCCGCTCCCGTGCACGACCATCCAGGAGTTGGGACCGGTGCGGTAGAGCACGCAGTCCTCGATGAAGTAGCCATCCTCGTTCAGCATGCAGGCGTAGCGGCACTGGCCGGGAAAGATCTTCGACACGTCGCGCGTGGTGGCGTAGTTCAGGATCGCGGACGCATGGGGGCCGACGAGGTGCAGCTTCTTCAGGCCGGACACGTCCATGAGTCCTGCCTTGGTGCGGATCGCGACGTGATCCAGGGCGACGTCCTTCGCGTACGTCCACGCCGTGCCCATGCCGTTCCAATCCTCGAGCTTCGATCCGAGCGCGCGGTGCCGATCCGCCAGTACCGTGTGACGCCAAGTGAGTGCCATACCTGTCTCCAGAGTTGCTTGTTGGTCTTCGCTTGAGTCCCGCCGCGTCTAGTACACCGCGAGATGATGCGTGATCGCGACCACGGCGATGCCGGCGGCGAGAACCGCGTAAGGCCAGATTCCGGCACGATGGACCATGCGCTCCCCGCCGACCATTTCAAGATCGCTGGCCATCTCCGGCGGAAAGATCCCTTTGTCCTGAACGTAGTGACGGTAGAAGAACACCGGGATGATCAGCGCAGCAAACAAAAGGCCGATCAGAAGCGTGCCCGCCCCGTAGGAGTCGGCGCCGAACCCCATGAAGGCGAGATTCGCGAAGGAGAGCACGGTGCCCGCCGCGAGGACCCACGTGGGCGCGCGCCAGGGCCGCTCCTGACGGGGACGGTCCATCCGATGGATCCAGCCGGCGTTCAGGGTGAGGAAGTTATAGATCAAGTAGCCGATGTTCGCGGCGCCGATGACGAACACGATATCCGACAGCAGGAGGAGCGCGAGGTTGAATCCGAGGTTGGTCAGCATGGCGTTGGTCGGCGCGCCGCGCGAATTGACCTTGGCCAGGTACTTCGGCAGCCAGCCGTCGAGCGATGCCTGATAGAGCGTGCGCGAGGAGCCCGCCATGGAGGTCATGAGCGACAGCACGAGCGCCAGGATCAGCATGATCACCACGATCGACCCCACCAACCGGCCGGCGTGCACCATCTTCGCCATCACCGCGGCGACCCCGGTACCCGAATAAATGTCGGGCGCCAACATACCGCCGTATTCGGCCGGCGTGATCACGTGTCCGGCGGCATCGAGCACCGCGGGGTGGACCAGCGTGCCCATGCCGAGGAATCCCTGGAAGGCGAATGGCACGAGCGAATACACCACCACGCACAGCAGGCCCGAATAGAAAATCGCCTTGAAGGTATCGGTCTTCGGGTTCTTGAATTCGCCGGTGTAGCACACGGCGGTCTCGAACCCGTAGGTCGACCAGGCGGCGAGGAACATGCCCGCGGCGAACAGGGTGATGCCCGCCATGTTCCAGGAGCCGACGCCGACGAGGCCCGCCGCGTCGTGGGCGAGCGGGGCCAAGGGAAATAGATTGTCCTTGACGATGTCGCCGGTGAGGATCGGCACGATCCCGATGAGGAGCAGCGGGATCATCGCGGAGATGCCGAGGATCTTGGTGGTATTCGCCGATCGCAAGATGCCCCCGTCCTGGATGAACTTGACCGCGAGCAGAATGAGGGCCCCCAGGATGAAGGTCGAGTTGATTCGCAGGCTCAAGCCTTGCTTGATGAAGGACAGGTCGAGGAGCGTCCACTGCCAGCTGTTCACCAGCGAGTCGGGTGCGAACAGGCCGCTCAAAATATAGCCGGCCGCGAGCGCGGAGCCGGTGGCCTGCACCGGCGACCAGGCAAACCAGTTGCACCACACCGAAATCGGTGCGATCAGCTTGCCGTAGCGCACCCAGGCGATCGCTCCGTAGATCGAGGTGCCGCCGGCCTTGTTCGGGAAGAGCCCGGCGATCTCGGCATAGGTGAAGGACTGAATGAACCCCATGGCGATGGAGGCGATCCAGATGACCCATGACAGCTTCCCCACGGTCGCCGCCACGCCGCCGATGCCGAACAGCACGAGCGGCGGCACACCGCTCGCCACCCAGAACGCACCCGTCCAGTCGATGCCGCGCTCGAGTCCTGCGCCTTTGGGTGCGGACGCCGCGGGCGCCTCAGCGGCTGCGGAGCTCATGCCGCGTCCTTCGCGCGCGGCGCATCAAAAACACCCGCGCAGTTCTTCGGCGATCTCAAAGATGTCTCCCACAATTCCATATTTCGCGACCCCGAATATCGATGCCTCGGCATCACTGTTCACTGCGACGATGGTCGCCACGTGCTTCATCCCGGCGAGATGCTGAATGGCGCCGGAAACGCCCATGGCGATGTAGAGCTTGCACGCGCTCGCCGTCTTGCCGGATTGCCCGACCTGGCGGCTCTTGGGGAGCCACCCCGCGTCCGCGATCGGCCGCGAGCAGCCAAGCGTGGCGCCGATCGCGTCGGCGAGCTCCTTGAATTGCGCAACCTTGGCTTCCTCACCGATGCCGCGGCCGATGCTCAGGATGAACTCGGCCGCCGTCATATCCACATCGTCCCCCGCCGCGAGCTCGATGAACTCGCGCCCGGTCGAGCGGCTCGACACCGGCGGCGCGGAAAATTCAGTGACGCGCGGCGAGCCTTTGCCCGCGGGCGGCTGGAACACGTTGCCGCGGATGGCAAGGAGCACGGTGCCGCGTCCGGGGAAGTCGACCTCGACGTTGACCTTCTGGCCGTAACCGCCGCGGGTCGCGACGAGCTCGCCGTCCTGACGTTCCATCTTGAACACGTCGGTGGCGAATCCGAGCCCGAGCTTCGCCGCGAGCGCCGCCGCAAAACCGAAGGAGTCGACGCTGTGCGCCACGAGAACGACGTCCGGCTTGCGCTCCGCGATCAGGGCGCCTATCGCCGATTCGAACGTGTCGGGATCGAACTCAGGGGCCGCCACCTTGACCGCGACGATCTCATCCACGCCGGCGAGCTTAAGCGGCTCGACCAGCGCGCCTAAGGATGGGGCGAGGAGCGCCACCGCCACGCTATCGCCTTCGCGGCGCAGGCTTTGCGCGGCGCCGATGAGCTCCAACGACACGGGGCGCAGCTCGCCGCGTCGCTGTTCGGCAATCACCAGGAGGCCGCTCACGCCGCTTCTCCCTTGAATTCGCGGATGATCTGCGCGAGGCGCTGGGCTTGCTGCGCTGCATCGCCCACGATGAGCTCGGCGCGTCCCTTGTCGGGAATGTACATGCGCCGTACGCGGAAGTGAGAGCCCGCCTCGCCGACCTCGGTCGGGCTCAAGGCGAGGTCGGCCGGTGAGGTGACCTCGATCGGCTTCGCCGCCGCCTGCTTGATGCTGCGCAGTGAGGCGTAGCGCGGGGTGTTGATCCCGAGCTGTATGGTCAGCACCGCCGGGCATTCGATCTCGACTTCGTGCAGCAAGCCGCCCTCGAGCTCGCGGCGGAGTACGGCGCTCTTCGCCCCGGGCGAAAACTTGAGCGCGCTCACGACGGCGGCGTGCGGCCAACCGAGAAATGCCGCGGTCGCGATGCCGGTGGACGCGAACGAGTGATCCGAGGACTGGACCCCCGTGAACACCAGGTCCGCAGACTCGGCTCTGGCGACGGCGGCGAGGATGCGCGCGATCGCGATGGGATCGGATCCTTGGACGCTCTCGTCCCACACCCGGATCGCGCGGTCCGCTCCCTTGGCGAGGCATTTGCGCAGCGCTTCATCCGCCGCATCGGGGGCGACCGTCACGGCGACCACCTCCAGGGGTTCCGCGGAGGCCTCCTTGATCTTGACGGCTTCCTCGAGCGAGAAATCGTCCCATTCGTTCAGATCGCGGATCAGAAAATCCTCATTCACGTCGCGGCCGTCTTCGCGGATCTCGAAATCCTCGTCGAGCGCGGCCACCTGCTTGACGGCAACCAAGATTTTCATGCGAGCGCAGCCGGAGCGCGCTCCGCGGGTATGGCCTCGCGGATCAGCTCGATCAATTCCTTCACCACAAATTTCCCCTCATTGCCGGTGGTCTTGAGCGCATCCTCGAACATCGTCAGATCCTTCGGGCAGCTCACCACGTAAACCTCGAGACCCGGAATCGCCGCGGCTTCGCGGATGCGATTCTGGGCCGGCTTCTCCGTCCCAACGGGATCGGGTATCCAGATTCTGCCGCCGCCTGCGCCGCAGCAGAACGAGTTGTCGCGGCAGCGGCCCATCTCGACGAGCTCGCAGCCTAGCAGCTTCAGGAGTTCGCGCGGGGCCTCATAGCCCTTGTTGAAGCGCCCGAGGTGGCACGGGTCGTGGAACGTCGCGCGCACTTTCAGCGGCCGCGCCACCTTCAACTTGCCGTCGGCGAACAGCTGCCGGACGAAGCTCGTGTAGTGCTGGATCGGGTATTTGCCTCCGAAGTCGGGGTATTCGTTGCGGATCGTATTGTAGGAATGCGGGTCGGTGGTGACGATCGTCTTGAACGACGCGCCTTGGAGCGCGGCGATGTTCGCGCCCGCGAGCACCTCGTAGAGCCCCTCCTCGCCGACCCGACGTACGTCGTTGCCGGCATTTGATTCCGCGTCGTATAGGATCCCGAAGTCGACCCCCGCTTCGTTCAAGAGGGCGGCAAAAGTCTGGGTGACCTTCTGGTTGCGGGGATCGAAAGAGGCGTAGTCGCCCACGAACCACAGCACGTCCACCGGCTCCTTGCGGGCGTCCTTGACCTTGAACGGCAGCGGCTTGCTCCAGGCGCCGCGCTTGCGCTTCGACTCGCCGAAGGAGTTGCCGGTCTTGTGAATGGTCTGCAAGGTCTTGGTGAGAAGCGGATCCATGGCGCCATCCTCGACGAGCTTGCGCCGCAACTGCACGATGATCGGCACGTGCTCGATCGCCACGGGACAGATCTCGACGCAGGCCATGCAGGTGCGGCACGACCACAGCGTCTCCTGCGCGATCTGCCCTCTGGACTTGCCGTGCACGTCGAGCTCGGCGGCTGGCGGCAGCGTCCCCGACTCGAGGGTCGCGTTCGCAAATTCACGCAAGGACAGGATCACATCGCGCGGCGACAACGGAGCCCCGACGGCCCGGGCGGGGCACGCCTCGTGGCAGCGTCCGCACTTGGTGCAGGCGTCGAGGTTCAGGAGCTGTTTCCAGTTGAAGTCGGTGATCTTGGTGACGCCGGGGTTTTCCTGACTCTCGGGAACGCGCGGCAACCGCTGCGCGGCGAGCGGGTCGCGCACCATCAGCGAAGCGGCGGCGGTGAAGATGTGCTTCACCTTGGTGAACGGGATGAGCCCGATGAATACGAGCGCGAGGATGCCATGGAACCACCAGAGCGAGAGGCGCAGCGCGCCGCCGCCTTCGGGCTCGAGGCCGAGAGCCCGGAGCCCTTCGGCGATGACCGCCCCCACGGGCGACCACCAGCGGGTATCCCAGACGTCCGGCCGCGCCTCGAGCCACACCAGCCGCGCGGCCTCGAGCAAGTAGCCGGTGACGCCGATCACCACCAGCGTCCACAAGAACGCCCAGTCCTCGCGTCGGTATTGCGGCCGCTCGAAATCCGCATCGCCCGCCACGCGGTCCGGCCGCGCGTAGTCGAGCTTTGGCGGCTTCAGCCAGCCGCGCCGGTACATCATGTAGAGGAGCCCCGCGAGCATCGCGACGCCGGCGATGTCGAGTATGAGCGAGAAAACCAGATAGAACTCTCCGTGCCAGAAACGGATGCCGAACAGGGGCTCGAGGATGTCGTATTGCAGGGTGATCGTGGCGGTGCCGAGGAACAAAAGCCCAAAACCATAGAAGATCAACCGGTGCGCCCCGCCCGCCGCCGCATCGCGCCGCGCGACGGTGCGCTGATCGAGCACCTTCACCGTCATGTCGCAAAGGCGCGACCAGATGCTCCCCTCGAGCTTGAGCGCCGCGCCGCGCCGGTACTTGCGGATCTGCACGTAGACGCCGTACAGGAACACCGCAATCGCGGTGTAGCCGAATACGTAAAAAAGCCGCACTTCGGCTGTCGGGAACGCCTCGAATAGAATCCGAGTGACAGCGTCAGTGCGGCTCACGATCTAAGTGCGGCTCACTCGAGGGCGAGTCTCAGGTCTTATACTCGATCTCGAATTTGCCGCCCGGCATGTGCGCGGTGCCCCAAACCGCGACCTCGCGCCGGTAAGGCAGCGGCAGCTGCGCATTCGGCTCCTCGATCTCACGCGCGAGCCGGTGACCCGAAAAGGTCGCATCCGCGATGAGGCGCGGCGCCTCCGCGTCGCCGATGAGATACACGTTCTTCACGTCATTCTTGGCCCAATCGCCGTGCCTGGCTTTAAGCTCGCGATAGAGGTGGTCGTTCGAGTGCCGGCCGGTGACCAGCACGAGCGAATCGAAATCGACCCAGCGGTGGGTCCTGTTCGGCTCGCGCGGAAGGTGCCCGGCGCCCCGGTAGGTGCGCTTCGACCCGTCGCCCCAGATGTCGTAGACCTGGAGCCGGCCCTTCTCGATCTTGCTGGCGAACGCGTTGTGCGTCTCGTGGATGTGCAGCTCATGCAAGCGGCGCATCATGTTTGGATACTCGAGCGTGAAGTGCATGTAGTTGGCGAGATGCACGCCGGTGACGATGGTCACCTCGTGGCCGGCCACCTTGAGCTTCTCCGCGAGGCTCGGCGCCATGAAATAGGTGTCCGCGTTCAGGATCACCACGCGCTTGCCGATCGGCTTCTTGCCCTCGAACACTTGTTCGGGCGTGAGCTGATCGGGCTGTGAAGCGTCCGCGCCCGGAATCGGCTCGTGCGTGAGGCAATTGACCCCATCCGTGTTCCACGAGGAGCCGGTGGCGATGACGATCTTCTCCGCGCCGTAGGTGAGGGCAGCCTCGGCCGTCATCGGCTTCTGTCCGAGCGCGACCTGGGCTTGCTTGTTCTTCTTGACCAGCTTGCCGATTTGCAGCTCGCGGTAGTCGCGGTGATAACCCCACTCGCCCAGGCCGGGCAATGTGGCGACCGAGTTCAGGTGCCCGCCGATCTTGGCGGCGGTGTCATACAGGTGCACCGTGTAGCCGCGCTCGAGCAGCACGCGCGCGCATTCGGCTCCCGAGGGTCCGGCCCCGACCACCAGCACGGTATCGTCCGAGCCGCGCTTCGGAAACTTCTCCGGGTGCCAGCCGCGGCGGTATTCCTCCCCGGCGGTCGCGTTCTGGGTGCAGATCATCGGCGGGCCGCCGATCTCCCAGCGCGAGATGCAGACATTGCAGCCGATGCAAACGCGAATGTCGTCGTAACGGCCTTCCTCGATTTTCTTCGGCAG